>CBIHLW010000133.1:0-7056 GCA_966210755.1 uncultured bacterium | reverse complement strand
CTGAATTTCCTTAATCGAAGCCAACAATTAAAGGCATGTGATTTGTAAAACTCATGCATATGAAGAAACTATTGATTTATGGATTTGGCTGCATATTGCTGTATGCATGTAATAACAATGAAGGAGGTAAAGGCTCTAAGGCTGAAAGCGAAAAAAAAGTAAGTAAAAGGGATTATAGTATCACCACTGCCAATTCTTATTCAGACCTTTTTCTGGATAGCATGGAAATGGAAAAATTTATTACCGAAGAACAATTGAATGATTCCATCTCAAGAAGGATGCGCAGCTTTTATAATACGCGGAATTACCAGTTTGCATGGTTCAGCAGCGATGGACTGACAGAACAGGCCCATGGTTTCTGGAATCTGCACGACTATGTAACTACTTATGATAACGATACCACTTTAAAAGATAAAGCACTTCAAAAACGGATGGATGCCCTGATCTCTGAAGGGGAACTTTCGGTAAGCGCATCGCCTTCGTTTAAAAAAACAGAGCTCACCTTAACGCAGCACTTCATCATGTATATGCTTAACAATTTTGAAAAAGGTTATGTTAAGCGTAAGGAAATGGAAAGATTTATACCATTTAAAAAACAGGATGCCATGTACCTGGCAGATTCTCTTCTTACCAAAAAACATAAGGACGATAAATATTTTGAAGATGTTAATGAACCTTACAGGCTTTTGAAAGAACAACTTTCTTTTTATTACAATATTGCCAAACAGGGTGGCTGGCCAGAGATAAATACGTCTAAAAAAACATTCAGGAAAGGTAGCAGGGATCCTGTACTTGGCGTGATCAAAAAAAGATTGCAGATAACCGGAGAAATGCCAGGCAATGATACCACCCATATCTTCAATGACTCGCTCGAAAACGCAGTGCGCGTTTATCAGCAGCGCATGGGTTACAACCCAGATGGTATTATCAACAGCACATTGATAAAAGACATGAATGTTCCGGTGGCACAAAGAGTTAAGCAGCTACTCATGAACATGGGAAGGATGCGTTGGATGCCCTCTGCTTCTAATGGTAAATTAATTGTTGTCAACATCCCGGAATTCAAACTGCATATGTATGAAGGAAAGCAAAAAGCTTTTGAGATGGTGGTGGTAGTTGGTAAAGAAGGGCATAATACCATGATGTTTAATGGTGACCTTAACCAGATTGTATTCAGCCCTTACTGGAACGTACCTCCAAGTATAGTTAAGAATGAGATCCTGCCCGCAATGGCCTCCAATCCAGGCTATCTTGATGGTCAGAATATGGAAATAACAGATTCAGATGGAGCGCTTCCAACTATAAGACAAAGACCAGGCCCGGGAAACTCCCTTGGGAAAGTAAAATTCCTTTTTCCAAACAGCTTCAATATTTATTTTCATGACACGCCCTCCAAATCTTTATTTGAAAGGGATAAAAGAGCATTCAGTCATGGTTGCATAAGATTGGAAGAACCCGAAAAAATGGCCAACTATTTATTAAGGGATAGTCCGGAATGGACACCGGAAAGAATCAATGCAGCTATGAATGCAGGAACAGAGAAATATGTAAAATTAAAAGATCCGGTACCAGTAGTGATCACCTATTATACTTCCTGGGTTGATGAAAACGGACAGTTGAACTTCAGGGATGATGTGTATGATCACGATAAAAAGCTTGCAGATAAAATGTTTTTGTAAATAAGCGTTAGAAGGTACGAAGCAGACCATAGATTTTACAGATGCCATGGCCTCCTGCTTCGTACTTCTTACCGCTCTCCTCTACCTCAGGCTGTTTTCATATTTTTGCCTGCCAATAGTCACCATGCAATTAATAGAAGTAAAGGATAAAGGAACAGCAAAGGATTTTATTAAGGTTAATGTTATCATCAATTCAAACAATCCTGATTACATCCGTCCGCTCGATAAGGATATAAACGATGTATTTGATCCAAAAAAAAATAAAACATTCCGTTTTGGCTCTGTTACGAGATGGGTCTTAAAAAATGAAAAGGGTGAGCTTACAGGACGGATTGCGGCTTTCATAAATAAAAAGTACCGCAATAAAGGAGATGAAATAAAAGTTGGCGGCATTGGTTTTTTTGATTGCATCAATAACCAGAATGCAGCTGATATGTTATTTGATGTAGCCAAACACTGGTTATTACAGCATGGCGTTGAAGCAATGGATGGACCAATCAATTTTGGAGAGCGCGACCGCTGGTGGGGGCTGGTGGTGGAAGGTTTTCAGGAGCCTTTATATGGAATGAATTACAATCCTCCTTATTACAGCATCCTCCTCGAAAATTATGGTTTCATGCCTTTCTTTCATCAGATTTGTTTGGGCATGAATCCAAAACAGATGCTGAGCAACAAGATCTTTGACCGCCATGCCTATTATGAAAAAGATCCTGCATTTTCAGTAAGGCAAATTGAAAAATCCAATCTTAAAAAATATGCAGCGGATTTTGCTGAAGTATATAATGCTGCGTGGGCAGGACATGGCGGATTAAAGGAGATGAAAAAAGAGCAGGTGATGGTGATGTTCAATAAAATGAAACCCGTAATGGACGAACGGATCGTGTGGTTTGCTTACCACCATGAAAAACCAATTGGGATCTTTACCAACATACCTGATCTGAACCAATGGTTCAAACACCTGAACGGTAAATTTGATTTATTGCACAAGCTTAAATTTCTCTGGATAAAAAAAACAAAACCCTGTAAAAAATTTACCGGTCTGGTATTCGGTATCATACCTGAATTTCAGGGAAAAGGCATTGACGCATTTATTGTAGGTGAAGCCTATAAAACCGTTAAGCAGGATGCTTTTGAATATACGGAATATGAAATGCAGTGGATAGGAGATTTCAATCCCAAAATGCTCAATGTAGCCCAGGGCATTGGAGATGTTTATCAAAGCCGCAAACTCACTACCTACCGTTATCTTTTTGACAGGCTGAAGGAGTTCAAAAGACATCCTATATTAAATTAAAGGGAATAAGTTGGGCAGTTAGCCTGTCAACTTTTCAACTTGTTCGCTTTTCAACCTGCCGGCTAACCAACAATTCCCCAGATTCATTAGATTGCACCCGTGTTATGGAAAAATTTGTTGTATCGGCAAGAAAATACAGGCCCCAGACCTTTGATACTGTAGTAGGACAGGAACACATAACAACTACACTGAGGAATGCCATAAAGAACAAACAACTGGCGCATGCATTTTTGTTTTGCGGTCCGAGGGGTGTAGGTAAAACCACCTGCGCGCGGATCCTGGCAAAGACCATCAATTGCGAGAACCAGTCGAATAATGGCGAGGCATGTAATGAATGTCCTTCCTGTGTTTCATTTAATAATGGCACCTCCATGAACATTCATGAACTGGATGCCGCTTCCAATAATTCAGTTGATGATATCCGAAGCCTGGTGGAGCAGGTAAGGTTTGCACCTCAGGCCGGACAGTATAAAGTTTACATCATTGACGAGGTACACATGTTGTCTTCGAGTGCCTTCAATGCGTTTTTGAAAACACTTGAAGAACCACCGCCCTATGCCATTTTTATTCTGGCAACTACTGAAAAGCATAAGATACTGCCAACGATACTGAGCCGGTGCCAGATCTTTGACTTCAAACGCATCACCTTACAGGATACAGTGGATCATCTGGAGGGAATAGCATTAAAAGAACAGATCAAAACCCAGGATACCGCATTACAACTCATTGCCCAGAAAAGCGAAGGTTGCATGCGCGATGCATTAAGCATCCTTGACAAGATCGTGAGTTTTACCAATGGTGAGGTTACTTATGAAAACACTATTGAGCACCTGAACATTCTGGATTCCGACTATTATTTCAGACTGATGGATTGCATGTTGCAACAGGACCTTGCAGGTGCTATGTTATTGTATGACGATATTGACAAAAAAGGTTTTGAGGGGGATATGGTGCTGAACGGTTTTTCAGAATTCATCCGTAATCTTCTTCTTTCAAAAGATGAAAAAGTAGCCCGGTTACTTGAGGTGGTAGAAAGTTTCAGGCAAAGGTTTGTTGATGTGGCAAAAAAAACAGAAGCTGGTTATCTTGTTTCTGCATTGAATATACTTAATGATGCTGAGATCGGCTTCAGGTCGGCCAGAAATAAAAGATTACATGTTGAACTTGCCTTGATCAAACTTTGCTATCTAAAGCAGGCATTACAACTTACTGTTTCAGGAGAAGGAATCGATAAAAAAAAACTGGTTGACAATTCAAGATCAGTTCCATTCAGGAATATTCAACCCATTGCCGTTCCGGACAGCCATTCAGGATTGAACGGGATAACAAAATCAAAACCAGAAACAGTTCAACAGCCGGCAAAACTCATTATTGAAACGCCGGAGCCTGTCATTGAAAAAAAGAAAGCGGAGGTGGAAGTGTCTGTGCTTCCTGCACAGGATTCAAAAGGGAAAGTAAAACTTGGTTCACTAAATGCACTTCGGCAGAAGATCCAGAAAGAAAATTGCAATGATGCGGAATTAACCGATCAGCCAATAGAAATGGAAGCATTGAAAAATGCATGGAAAAAATATATAGACCTGCTTAAGCTCAATAAAAATCCTGCCTGGCAAAGTTTTGAAGTAGCAGAAATTAAGATCATTGATGCCAATAGTTTTGAGGCGATAGTGAATAATAATATCAATCAAAAATTCCTGGATTTTGAAAGGAACAAGGTCTCCGAATTTTTACAGAAAGAATTATGCAACCGCCAGTTACAATTTGGAATATCCATACGTGCAGGCCAGCAGGAAACCGTACCAGCAGATATGCCTCTTTCGTCAAAAGAACAATACCAAAAACTCATTGAACAATATCCATTGGTAAAGGAACTCAGGGACAGACTGAGACTGGAACTGGATTATTGATCATAATTGACCCAGCCAGCATTGCGGATTTCGTAGTTTCTATCACCGCTTATTGAAACAGTTTGGTTGTTCCAACCTTATCAACTTTTCAACCTATCAGCTTTTCAACTTACTACCCCTCACCCTGCAACTTAGCAACCCATGGCCCCATTCCCTCATAAACTAAACCCCATTTCCTTCTTTTGCTTTAATTTCGGCACTCAAAATCAAAGAACGACATGGCTGAAGTGATCCTGATGCCCAGACTGAGCGATACAATGACCGAAGGGGTGATTGCTGCCTGGCATAAAAAAATTGGAGATCCTGTTAAGAAGGGTGAATTACTGGCTGAGATTGAAACAGATAAGGCCACAATGGAACTGGAAAGTTATAAGGAAGGCACATTGCTTCATATAGGCGGTGACAAAGGCTCCAAGATCCAGGTAGACGAATTACTGGCCATTATCGGAAAGCCTGGTGAGGATATTTCACAATACACCAGCGGTAATGGGTCGAAAGGCAAAACGGATACACAAAAGCCGGTAAACAAAGAAACAGATACTTCCGATAAAGCTGAGGGCGATACTCCACCTGCAAAACAAACATCAACCTCTGCTTCATCTTCTGCAGGTGCCGGAATGGATCTTTCTAAAATGGAAGAAGTTGTGTTGATGCCCCGCCTTAGTGATACCATGACGGAAGGAGTAGTGGCTTCCTGGCATAAAAAAGTTGGTGATAGTGTAAAGAAAGGTGAAGTGCTGGCTGATATCGAAACAGATAAGGCCACAATGGAATTGGAAAGTTACAAGAACGGAACTTTATTATACCAGGGTGCAAAAGATGGAGAAAAGATCCAGGTGAACGACCTTTTATGCATCATTGGAGATAAGGCAAAAGTGGATGTTGATGCTATTGTAGCAGCATCAAAAGGCGGAAATGAAGGTCAGCAGACCCCGAAAGAAGACAAACAGGAAGCCGAAGCCCAAGGAAAGCAGACAGATATCCCTTCCCAAAATAATGAGGTAAAACAGGCTGACGGAAGAATAAAAGCCTCGCCCCTGGCCAAAAAACTCGCAAAGGAAAAAGGCATTGACATTTACCAGGTTCAGGGTACTGGCGATAATGGCAGGATCACCAAATCGGATATTGATAATTTTAAACCATCACAGACAGCCCCTGCGCAACCACAAAAAATGGGTGCAGCACAACCAATTGTTTCCGGAGAAGAAGGATATAAGGATCTGGATGTTTCTCAAATGAGAAAAGTGATAGCCAAAAGACTGGGAGAAAGCAAGTTTGGCGCACCACATTTCTATCTCACCATGGAGATCAATATGGATAATGCCATGCAGTCGAGAACGCAGATGAATGAAGTGAGTGAGGTAAAGATCTCCTTCAATGATATGATTGTAAAGGCTGCATCTATGGCATTACGTAAACATCCTGCTGTAAACAGTTCATGGATGGGGGACGTAATCCGCCAGTATCAGCACATTCATATCGGAATAGCTGTTGCTATTGAAGATGGATTAATTGTTCCGGTTATCAGGTTTGCGGACCAGAAGACCTTAAGCCAGATAGCTGCAGAAAGCAAAGAACTTTCAGGTAAAGCAAGAAATAAAAAACTTCAGCCCAACGAGTTTACAGGTAACACATTCACCATATCTAATCTTGGCATGATGGATATTGAAGAATTCACAGCCATTATAAATCCGCCTGACAGTGCTATCATGGCAGTTGGTAGGATCAGGGAAGTGGTAGTAAGAAAAGGCGAAGGATTTGGATTCAGCAACGTAATGAAAATCACGCTGAGCTGCGATCATCGTAGTGTTGACGGAGCTGTAGGTGCAAGTTTCCTCCAAACATTTAAGAAGTTTATGGAGAATCCGGTAACCATGCTGGTTTGAACCTCGGAGGTTGGCATAAATAATTGACCTTGGAGTGTGAACCTCCGAGGTCTTTTTTAAAAGATCCGTGCAACAGGGATTTCATTTTTGGGATCTCATTACCGGGATCTCAATATCAGCATCTCATTACCAGATCTCCTTCTATTATCTGAATCAAGGATTTCATTATTAGCATCTCATTACCAGATCTCCTTCCATTATCTGATTCAAGGATCTCATTACCAGATCTCCTTCTATTATCTGATTCAAGGATCTCATTATTAGGATCTCATTAACAGATCTCCTTCCAT
>CBIHLW010000132.1:0-7113 GCA_966210755.1 uncultured bacterium | reverse complement strand
TTTGTCATCTACGCAAGATCAAATTCATGTTTCCATACCCATTCCTGCCTTGCAACAGAATCATCAATGCTTTGCGGCCAGCTGTTAGCGATGGTCTGCCTGTAATCAGGAGCATAATTCATTTTGAATTGAGGAATATGTTTTTTGATCTCTGCTCCTATTTCTTCAGGTGAGAAACTCATTGCAGATAAATTATAAGAAGTACGGGTTTTGATCTTTTCGGCCGGGGCTTCCATTAATTCTATTGTAGCCCGTATGGCATCGGGCATATACATCATGGGAAGATAGGTGTCCTTTTCAAGGAAGCTTGTATACGCCTGTTCCTGAAGCGCCTCATGAAAGATCTCCACTGCATAATCCGTTGTTCCTCCACCCGGAGCTGATTTATATGAGATCAACCCGGGATATCGCAAACTGCGTACATCAACGCCATATTTATTGAAATAATAATTGCACCAGAACTCACCAGCATATTTACTAATGCCGTAAACCGTTGAAGGTTCTATGATTGTTTTTTGAGGACAGTCTTTCTTTGGAGAAGTTGGACCGAATACAGCAATGCTGCTGGGCCAGTATATTTTGGCAAGTTTTTCTTCCCTTGCAATATCAAGTACATTCAACAAGCCCTGCATATTAAGGTGCCAGGCAAGTCCGGGGTTCTTTTCACCCGTTGCGGAAAGTATAGCCGCCAGCAAATATATTTGTGTAAAACCCTGGCGGATCACCTGCACATGCAGCATTTCCTTATTCATTACATCGAGGCTCACATAGGGACCCGTGCCATGTAACAGCGGATTTTCTTCGCGGAGGTCAGAAGCCACAACATTAGCCGAACCATACATTTTCCTTAGCGCAAGGGTGAGTTCAACACCTATCTGACCTGAAGCTCCGATTACAAGAATTTTATCTTTCATATAGCGATGCAAATGTAGGGGCGAATCGTCAATCGGCAATCGGGGGTTGACGATAGTGCGGAACCAATTTTCACCGGCTACTTTGCGCTTAATGGTTCTTTAAGCGTTGGAGATGAACTGTACTGGAAGGATGACCAAATAATGATCAGGCAACTGTTGTGCTGCTCACCTATTGAGCAACTAAATACAGCGTGCCGGCTCCCGACGAAGGAGGGATCTGGTTATTTAATTTGAAATGGCCATAACGATACAGGCAGAATGACAAAATTTAATAAAGACGCTAACTAATATCAATCAACATTGATCAATCAGATTCACGATCCACAATTACCGGTTACCGATTTACGATTGCCAAGTCACGTCCTTACCTTTGCCCTATGACCTCATTTTTACAGGATCTGTTCAAAGGACAGGAATACGATAAGTCGAATTTCTTTTTACTTGCCGGCCCATGTGTAGTGGAAAGTGAAGAACTGGTTTTTGAAGTAGCGGAAAAAGTTTCAGCTATTTGCAAAAAGCATGGCATCCCACTAATCTTTAAATCCTCATACCGTAAGGCCAACCGCACAAGTGCTTCATCCTTTACAGGCCTGGGTGATGAAAAAGGATTACAGATCATTCAAAAAGCTGGAAATCATTTTGGTCTTGCTACGGTTACCGATATTCATTCGGAAAAAGAAGCGGAGACAGCTGCATCCTATGTTGATGTGTTGCAGATACCTGCTTTTCTATGCAGGCAAACAGAATTATTGGTAGCCGCGGGCAAAACAGGCAGGATCATCAATGTAAAAAAAGGCCAGTTCGTTAGTGGCGAGGCTATGAAGTTTGCAGTGGAAAAGATCCATAATACCGGAAATGATAAAGTAATGCTTACGGAAAGAGGAACCACATTCGGCTACCAGGACCTGGTTGTAGATTACCGGAACATTCCTTTGATGCAACAGAAGAATGTACCTGTGATCATGGATTGTACGCATAGTTTGCAACAACCCAATCAAACCTCTGGTATAACAGGTGGTAATCCTTTGATGATAGGAACCATTGCATCAGCTGCCATTGCAGCGGGCGCTGATGGCCTGTTCATTGAAACCCATCCCGACCCTGCCTGTGCTAAAAGCGATGGTGCCAATATGCTTCGGCTTGAATTGCTGGAGGAACTGTTGGTGAAACTGGTGAAGATCAGGAAGGCGGTTTTGCTGTAGGGTAAAGCGAGCGTCTGGAGTCGGGAGTAAGGAGTCGGGAGTCTTTAGCATGAAGTCCCGAGTTCAAAGTTCAAAGTCGGTGAACTACATTCGAAGGTGGCTTTCGATAACCAGCAGACCATCATTAATATTCTTATGCAGCGTTGGTTTTTTAAAACTGAAATAGTTTTTATACTCATACCGTTCAGCCCTGAAGTAATTCGCTGGTAAAATAAGCCATTATCTCCATCTCAATCAACAGTAGATTTAATTACTTAAATCTACGATCATGAGAAAATTTTTCTTACTGGTTTTCAGTATAACCATGATGTTTGCTGAAGCACAAATAACACTCACTCAATTACCTAGCGGTGGTAATAAAAAAGCTACCGTTGGTGAAAGGATCGGCCTCGCCGATGTTACCATACATTATGACCGTCCGGCGGTTAAAGGAAGGGATGGAAAGATCTGGGGCGAGCTTGTTCATGTTGGATATACAGATCAGGGATTTGGTTCAAGCAAGGCAGCTCCATGGCGTGCAGGAGCCAATGAAAATACCACTATAGAATTTACAAAGGATGTGAAAATTGAAGGACATCCACTAAAGGCGGGTAAATATGGATTGTTCATTGCATTTGATCCAAATGAGTCAACACTTATCTTTTCCAATAATTCATCATCATGGGGAAGTTATTATTACAATGAAAAGGAAGATGCTTTACGTGTGAAAGTAAAACCGGTTGTATTGAATGAAAGCGTTGAATGGTTGCGATATGAATTTTTAAACCAGACAGAAAACACGGCAACCATTGCACTTGAATGGGAAAAGCTAAGAATACCATTCAGGGTGGAAACAAATTATATTGAAGACCAGCTGGCCTCATTCCGCAATGACCTGAGAACACAAAGAGGATTTTTCTGGCTTCCATGGAATCAGGCGGCTCAATGGTGCCTGCAACGCAAAGTAAATCTTGATCAGGCATTACAGTGGGCCGATTCTGCATCTGGTCCTTCCTTCGGCGGAAGTAACTTATTTACACCTAAGGCCACGAAGGCCCAGATCCTGACCAGACTGGGAAGAACTGATGAAGCTGATGCGCTCATGAAACAGGCGCTGCCACTGGCCAGTATGATGGAAATACACCAGTACGGCCGTTCGTTGCTGGCACAGAAAAAACCAAAGGAAGCTTTAGAGGTATTTCAGATGAACCTGAAAAAAAACCCCAACCAGTTCACAACGCTTTTTGGAATGACCAGAGCCTATGCTGCCAATGCTGATTATAAGAATGCGATCAAGTATGCCAGCCTTGCACTAACCGTATCACCGGATGATCAAAGTAAAAAATTCATTTCCGATGCAATAGAAAAGCTGAAGAAAGGAGAAGACATCAATTAGAGAGTGGAGAAAGAAAGCGGATAAAGGGGATATTCCACTCTTTACCGCTCTCTTTCATCGCCTGATTATTTTCCGGTTCCCAGGTATTGGGCAAGCGTTCTTTCCAGGTTCTCACCATGAAGGTCTTTGGCAATGATCTTTCCTGAAGGATCTATCAGCATATTACCTGGAATGCTGTTGATCTTGTATAAACGTGCTGCCGCATTATTCCAGGATTGGAGATCACTTACATGACTCCATACAAGTCCATCCTTGTCAATGGCTCTTACCCATGCCTCTTTTTGCTGGTCAAGTGAAACACCCAGAATGGTAAAATTCTTATCCCTGAACTTTTTGTACGTCTTTACAATATTTGGATTTTCCAGTCTGCAAGGACGGCACCAGCTGGCCCAGAAGTCAACCAGCACATATTTCCCTTTGAAAGAAGAAAGTGAAACAGCATTTCCACTCGTGTCGTTTTGTGTAAAATCAATTGCGTTGGTTCCAACAAGTCCAACCTTATTGCTCTCAATATAATCTGCGAGGTCTCTTGAGATCTTTGCCTTTCTTACATTTTCATCCAGAAGTAAAAAGTTCTTTTCCAACTCCATAATATCGGGAGTAACCTGCGAAGTGATCCATAGCAGGAAAGGAGATACATAAGAAGACTTGCGGGCTGAAATAAAATCCGTGATCTCAAGATTGATCTTTTTAACTACCGAATCAAACTGGCCTATAAGCGCATCTCTTTTTTTCACGTCAGGCTCCCTTTCAATTTGCGCGGATATGGCGCTGACCTCACCCATCATCGGATTAAATATACGGTTCATATCCACAAAATCACTATGCGCAGTTGAACCTTCTATCTTTACTTTTTTAATTTCAGATTTTTGTCCGCTTACATTGAATGCCACATTTTCGAGATAGATGTACTGGGGCTGCTCACTTCCCATTACAATCATGTAAAGACCCGGTTCTTCAACTGATCCTTTCAAAAAGAATTGACCTTCCTTAATTGAATCAGAAACAAGTACCTGGGGTTCTCTTTGTGTAGTGGTGATCCTGACAATGCCGTCAGCAAGTCCACTAACGTTACCTTTTATGGTAAATTCTTTTTGCTGTGCCTGGGCGGCAACTGTCAAAAAACTGACCACCAAAAGGGATAATAATTTTTTCATTTGAAATGTTTGACCGGATTTTATCTTGTTTTATTTTGACTGGTGCCTTTGCTCCAGCACTTTTATTACATCGGTTAACCTGCAATCTTTCGCCTGCAATAATACAATATAATGGAAAAGCAGGTCGGCGGCCTCATTCAAAAATAACTCCCTGTTAACGTCCTTTGCTTCTATTACCATTTCGATGGCTTCTTCTCCTACTTTCTGTGCTACTTTATTGATCCCTTTACCCATTAATCTCTTAACATAGGAATTTTCATCAGTGCCCTTTATCCTGAGTTCAATAATATGCTCCAGGTAATATAAAAAATCTTCCTTGTGGTTCTTTTCACTCCAGCAGGTATCTGCACCCGTATGACATACAGGCCCACCGGGATCAGCTTTAATAAGCAGGGTATCATTATCACAATCAATCAGCATTTGCCTTAAATGAAGTTGATGACCACTCGATTCGCCTTTGGTCCACAATCTTTTTTTTGAACGGCTATAAAAACAAACAAGACCGGATGTTTCTGTTTTTTTCAACGCTTCTTCGTTCATGAATCCAAGCATGAGCACTTTTTGCGTTTGAAAATCCTGAACGATAGCCGGAACCAAACCATCCTGGTATTTTTTAAAATCAACTTTCATAATCCGAAGTTATTTTATAATATCATCATCCGCACCTTCACAACCGTACAGTTATGGAGCTTTCACTGAGGTATTTTTTCAATGCCATTATTTCGATTTCCCTGAAATGAAAAACACTTGCAGCCAGCGCTGCATCGGCTGCTCCAATGTTGAAGACCTCTGCAAAATGTTCCATACTTCCTCCGCCTCCCGATGCAATAACCGGAATGGAAAGATCACAGGATAGCTGACGGGTTATATCAATAGCAAAACCATTTTTGGTTCCATCATGATCCATAGAAGTTAACAAAATCTCTCCGGCACCCAGGTCTTCAGCCTGTCTGGCCCATTCCATAGCTCTTGTAGTTGTTTTGGTTCGGCCACCATCCAGGTAAACATACCATTCTCCATCCTCTTCCTGTTTTGTATCGATAGCAAGAACAACGCACTGATTACCCATTTGTGCGGAAATTGAAGAGATCAGTTCAGGGTTTTTGAATGCTGCCGTATTCACAGCAATTTTATCCGCTCCCGATCCCAACAACAATTTTACATCGTCCACAGTTCTTACACCACCACCTACCGTAAATGGAATATTAATGGCATGTGCTATCTTATGAACGAGGCCGGCCATCGTTTTTCTTTTTTCGATGGTTGCGGTAATATCAAGAAATACCAGTTCATCTGCGCCCTCCATTGCATAACGCGCAGCCAGTTCCACAGGGTCGCCGGCATCCCGTAGATCAATAAAATTAGTCCCCTTTACTGTTCTGCCATTCTTAATATCAAGGCAGGGTATGATCCTTTTAGCCAGCATGTACAGTTAATTTGAATTTACACTTTTACACGTTTTGATTTGTTAACCATGATCTAAATGGCCCACCGACCCAGATCCTTCAACTTCACGCTCCCTTCATATATGGCCTTTCCAATGATCACACCCCTGCAACCAATATCTTCCAATGCATAAATATCATCAAGGCTGCTTACGCCACCGCTGGCAATAAAATGAAGACCTGGAAATTTAGCAATGATATTTTTATAAAGTGCCGTAGACGGACCCTGTAAAGCGCCGTCCTTTGACACATCGGTACAGAACAACTGTTCCACTCCTTTTTGGATGAACTGTTCTATAAAATCGAAGATCCGGATATCAGTCTGCTCTGTCCAGCCGCTGATAGTGATCTTTTCCTCTTTTACATCAGCTCCCAAAATAAATTTTCCTGCACCATACTTATCAAACCATCTGGTTAAACTTTTTTCATCCTTCACAGCTATGCTTCCAACCGTTATATAAACCGCTCCTGAATCGAATATGATCTGAATATCTTTTTCAGATTTAACGCCTCCCCCAAAATCTATCACAAGCGAAGTTTTAGCGGCAATAGTCTCCAGCACTTTCCAGTTTTTTATGGCGCCGAGCCTTGCTCCATCAAGATCTACCAGGTGCAGTCTTTTAAGTCCGGCATCCTCAAATTGTTTTGCAACTTCCAGGGGATGGGCATTGTATATTTTTTTCTGGTTATAATCACCATGGGTAAGCCTGACACATTTTCCATCAATGATATCAATAGCGGGAATGATCTCCATTGATCCGGGTGCTCCTGCTTTTTCTTTATCCCCCTCCTTATCATTATTAGTTTTATTCATTTCAATGACTATCCGGTTATGTTTAAAAAATTTTCAATGATTTTATCTCCCGTACCTGCACTTTTTTCGGTGTGGAACTGAACACCATAAAAATTATTTTTCTTTATGGCAGCCGCATATTCATTGATGTAATTACAATGTGCAATAGTGTACTCACTATCTTCCGCATAATAACTATGTACATTATAGATAAAGCTGTTATTACT
>CBIHLW010000131.1:0-7134 GCA_966210755.1 uncultured bacterium | reverse complement strand
ACACCGTTTTTCTCTACCATTTCTTCAGCTTCGCTGCGTTTTAACTTTGCCAGGGTGCCGGTAAAAAGAAACGTTTGTCCATCAAGGTTACCCCCGGTGCTGAAATTCTTTTTTTCATTTTTAAGCTGAAGTCCAAGATGTTCCAGTACACGGATCATTTCAATATTATCTTCATTGCTGAAGAACTGAACAACACTTCCTGCCAGTTTTGGACCAACATCCTCTAATTTTTGTAGCGCTTCCTCATCAAATTTTTGCAGATCAAGCAAATGATCAACTGCATGAGCCAGGGTTTTGGCCATGGTTTCGCCAACAAACCTGATCCCCAAAGCATAGATGAGGCGGTGCAGGGGTTGCTTTTTTGAATTTTCAATGGCCAGTTTAAGGTTATCTATGGATTTTTGTCCGAAGCCTTCCAGCTGACCAATAGCGCTGAAATCCAGCTGATAGATCTGTGGAATGGATCTAAGTAAGCCAAGCGAATAAAATTTTTCAATATTGGCGGCTCCAAACCCGCGGATATCCATGGCATCTTTTGATGCAAAATGCATCAGCTTTTCCAAAACCTGGGCAGGGCAGTTGATATTGGTGCAACGCCATGCGGCCTCTTCCTGAAGTTTATATAATTCATCACCACAAGAGGGACAGTGGGTAGGAAATTTTATCGGTTTCTCATCACCGTTACGCAATTCCGCAAGCGGCTTCACAATATAAGGGATCACATCGCCGGCTCTTTCCACCAATACCGTATCGCCAATGCGGATATCTTTTTCCCGGATCACATCTTCATTAAAAAGTGAAACGGATTTTACCGTAACGCCTCCTATAGGCACCGGTTCTATCTTGGCAACCGGACCTATGTTGCCCGTTCGGCCAACCTGGTATTCCACGCTCAGCAATTTACTGGTAGCCTGCCGTGCCTTAAATTTAAATGCAATGGCCCAACGGGGATGGTGTGTAGTCATTCCCATTTTATCCTGCAATTCAAAATTATTCACCTTGATCACCATGCCATCAATTTCGTAAGGCAGGTCGTCTCTTTGTTTTTCAAATTCATTACAGTAATCAATAACTGCATCTATTCCTTTCAGGATCTTTTTTTCCTTATCGGGACTTCTGAATCCAAGTTCGCCTAGCATTTCCAGTGTTTGTGAATGGGAATGAAGTTCGGTTCCTTCATTGGTGATGGTGTAATAGCTCACATGATAAACAAAGGCTTCAAGTTTTCTTCTTCTTACTTCAAGGGGATCTTTTATTCTTAGCGTTCCCGCGGCTGCATTGCGTGGGTTCGCTAATGGAGCCAGTCCCTGGTCTGATAAGCCTTCATTGAATATTTTGAAATTATGCTTGTTGATCAATACTTCACCCCTGATCTCTACTATATCCAATCCGAATTCTGAAAATTTTGCCGATAGCGGTATGGTCCTTATTTGTTTGATATTAGGCGTGATATCATCACCATGTACACCATCTCCTCTGGTTGCTCCTCGTACAAGCTGGTTGTTTTCGTATATAAGTGAAATGCTGGCTCCGTCAAATTTGGGTTCAACGCAATATTCAATTTCTTTCAGGCCTGTAAGTTCTACCGCTTTCCGGTCAAAATCAATCAGGTCTTCACTGTTGTAGGAATTGTTCAGTGAAAGCATGGGCACCAGGTGCTGCACGGAAGGAAAATCTTTTGTAAGTCCTTTTGCTACCCGTTGTGTTGGTGAATCGGGCACAATCAGATCCGGATTTTCTTTTTCAAATGCTTCAAGTTGTTTGTAAAGACTGTCGTATTCAAAATCGGAAATAAGGGGATCGTTCTGAATGTAATAGCGGTGTTCATGAAAGCGAAGAACGGCCCTTAGTTCTTCAATATCTTGAGTAGCTATCTTTTCTTCTTTAATTTTTTTAAGAAGCACAGCAGTTAATCCTTGCAGGGATTTTGTCCGTTCCTGGGTCATTGTGTTTTTTTAAGCCTTGATGTTATTCTTTCCGCAAAGAACAATATTTTTTGTTGTAATCATTCAGGGATGCGGATGGCAATCAGGAAGTGATGAGATACACCGGCTATTTGCTAATGGCTGGTTGCCTGTTGCGAAAACTGATTATACAGGAAATTTCTCCGGTTCAATGTGTTTTAAGTACATATTATATATCTTAGTCCAAGAATAACTTGCTATGAAGAAGAGAATGCTGCTTGTAAGCACAGCTACCTGTATTGTGATCCTGGCAAATGCCCAGTTATTAACCTGGTCGCCTGCATTTCCAAAAGAAACTGATAATATTGTTATTACGGTTGATGCTACCAAAGGCAATCAGGGGTTGTTGAATTATTCCGGCAATGTATATGTACACCTGGGTGCTATTACCAATTTAAGTACAGGACCTTCCAACTGGTTACATGTTCCGTTTACCTGGGGTTCAACTGAAGCCGCCGCGCAGGCAACACCTGATGGACCCAATAAATGGAAGTTCACCATTTCCAATCCGCGCAGTTTTTTTAACCTGGCTGTCAATGAGCAATTAAAGTACATCGCAATACTATTCCGGCAGGGGAATTGTACCAATTGTGCTGCACAGAGAAATGCTGATGGTGCTGACATGTATGTTCCCATTTATAACAGCGACCTGGCAGTACGTATAGATGTTCCACCTTCCCAGCCTACATTTAATCCTGAGCCTGAAATTCAGAACTGGATGGCAGGCACTGTTTTTACAGTTAAGGCGGTTGCAAATAGAACCGGTAACATGAAACTCCTCCATAATGGAGTGGAGATTGCCTCTGCGGTAAGTGTTGATAATATCAGTGGAAGTTCTACGGTAACGGCCATTGGCAACCAGCAGATCGTAGCAGCTATAACAGAAGCTTCCGTTACCATCTATGATACAATAAACATTTTTGTATCACCTGCCAGTTCACCGGTTGCTGCATTACCCAATGGTGTAAGAGATGGAATAAACTATGAACCTGGTGATACTTCTGTTACACTTGTACTTCGGGCTCCGGGAAAATCAAAGGCTTCCGTAATCGGTGAATTTAATAACTGGACGCAAACCGTGAGTCATGTAATGAATAAAACGCCGGATGGTAAATTCTTCTGGTTGCGGCTTCATCCCCTGACACCCGGAACTGAGTATGCCTATCAGTACATAGTCGATGACACCATCAGGATCGCTGATCCTTATGCTGAAAAAATACTGGACCCAAATAATGACCAGTACATCACAGCTTCAACCTATCCTGGGCTGAAACCCTATCCGGCAGGACAAACAGGAATTGTAAGTGTACTGCAAACCGCTAAACCTGCATACAACTGGGCAGTCAACAGTTTTAACCGGCCCGATAAAAGGGGACTGGTTGTATATGAATTGTTATTAAGAGATTTTGTTGCGGCTCATAACTGGAAGACACTCATGGATAGCCTGAACTATTTGAAAACCCTTGGTATCAATGCCATTGAACTTATGCCGTTCAACGAGTTTGAAGGGAACCTGAGCTGGGGATATAATCCTAGTTTTTATTTTGCTGCAGATAAATATTATGGCCCTGAAAACACATTAAAAAGATTCATTGATTCCTGCCATAGCAAGGGTATTGCAGTGATCATGGATATTGCATTGAATCATTCTTTTGGACAATCGCCCATGGTGCAATTATATTGGGATGATGTAAACAACCGCCCCTCTGCCAGCAGTCCCTGGTACAATCCTGTGCCAAAGCATGCTTTCAATGTTGGGTATGACATGAATCATTCAACGGAACACACTAAATATTTTACCAGCCGTGTTATGGAACACTGGTTAAAGGAATATAAAATTGATGGTTTCAGATTTGATCTTTCCAAAGGATTTACTCAAACGCAGACATGTGATAATAATGGCGGTAATTGCGATGTGGGTGCATGGGGTAATTATGATGCGTCTAGAGTAGCATTATGGAAAGCCTATTATGATACAACACAGCTAAAATCACCAGGTTCATACGCTATACTGGAGCATTTTGCAGCCAACCAGGAGGAAATTGAGCTGTCAAATTATGGATTGTTGCTCTGGGGTCATCTGAATCACCAATATTCACAGGCCGCTATGGGACATCCGGTTGAATGGGATTTTTCAAATGTGCTGCATTCCGCACGTAACTGGACCAAACCACATCTCGTGAGTTATATGGAAAGTCATGATGAAGAAAGGATAGTTTATAGAAATATCAACTTTGGGAATTCGTTCGGCAGTTATAATATCAGGGATACGGCCACTGCCCTGAAACGCATGGAACTGGCCGCTTCATTTTTCTTTACCATACCAGGACCCAAAATGATCTGGCAGTTTGGCGAACTGGGATATGATTATTCCATTAACTACTGCACCAACGGAACTATCAATAATGATTGCAGACTTGACAATAAACCCATTCGCTGGGATTATTTAAATGACCCGCGAAGAAAATCGGTGTACAATGTTTACAGCAGGTTGATCAACCTGCGTCACCATCCATGGTATAAAGAAGTTTTTCTTTCAGGTTCTGTTGATAAGAATCTCGGTGGCGCAATTAAAACCATGCGCATTTATTCGGGTGACAGTTCGCAAATTGTTGTGGTTGGAAATTTTGGAACCAATGCTCAATCTGCAACGGTAACCTTCCCGGTTTCGGGAACCTGGTTTGACTACCTGCAGAATTCAACTTTTACCGCAACCGGAAATTTACAAAGTGTAAGTTTATTACCTGGAGAATACAGGGTTTTTATAAACCGGAACGTGAATAACATTACAGTTACTCCGGTAAACAACATTCCCTGGAACGGAAGCAGTTTACAGGCAAAGGCTTTTCCAAATCCTGTTGGTGCCAACCAATACCAGGTAGAAATTGACCTGCCACAGGCTGGTAAACTAACCATTGAACTTTATAACATTACCGGACAGTTTATTGAAACCATTCAGGATGGTTTTATGAACAGGGGTAAACACCGGATAACAATACAAAACAACGGTTCCAGAGGAAATTATTACCTGAAGCTCAAAACCAAAACAGCAACCAAAACTATTCCGGTAACCATTCAATAAATGCTTATGCAAAAACTGGTTCAATTAAAAACGGCCGCCATTGAAAAAAGCAGTCATTTAGAATATTTCAATATAGCTGTTTCTGTTGATTGTGTCATTTTCGGTTATGATGATAAAAAATTAAAGGTTCTTCTGATCAAGTCCGACCTGAGAGAGTTTGAAGGCCTGTATTCTTTACTGGGTGATCTCGTAAGGCCTGATGAGGACATGGAAGATGCTCCTTACCGCGTGTTACAAAACAGAACAGGGCTTCATGACGTTTATCTGGAACAGGTGCAGACCTTTGGAAACCTTGGAAGGCATCCATCAGGAAGGGTTATCACCACAGCTTATTATTCGCTCGTGAATATAAAAAGCCATAAGCTTCAGCTTACGGCAAATGAATTGCACTGGCACAATGTAGAGGAGATCAGGAATCTTGCCTTTGATCATAAACTGATCCTTGATTCATGTCTTCAAAGACTCCGGGAAAAGATCCTTGAACATCCTGTGATTTTTAACCTGCTTCCGGAGAAATTTTCTTTACGGGAACTACAGGATCTCTATGAAGCCATTCTCGGATTTGAACTTGACAGGAGAAATTTCAGAAAAAGAATCACCATCAAGAACTGGCTGGTTGATCTGAACGAAATGGAAGAAGACGTTCCCCACAGACCGGGTAAACTGTATAAATTAAAAACACAGTTAAAAAGCAACGGAAGGGGGTTAAAAGATAAACCCAGGAAAATGGCAGTTTAACATGCCCTGTTGCAGGGCACACTGAAATAAAAACCAGTACAAAATTTTTTGAAAAGTTAAAAATTAGCTATAATTGTGTCCTTAATACACATTGGACTGCTTCTTTAGTTTTAAATAAATATTGATTGCTTATGAATCTGAGAACATTGCTCTGCTCAATCGGGCTGCCGGTACTGCTCCTTTTATCCTCCGTTGGATTTTCACAGGATAGAGTTGTTTCAGGAAAAGTAACTGATTCAACCGGCAATGGCGTAGCTGGTGTATCTGTATCAGTTAAAGGCCAGCCATCGATAGGAACCACCACAGCGGAAAATGGCAATTATTCCCTTTCGGTTCCTTCAAATGCCACAACACTTGTTTTTAGTTCCGTTGGTTATGGATACCAGGAGATCGGTATCAGTGGCAACACTGTAAATGCTCTGATGGTAGCTACAGCAGGAAACCTGAACGAGATCGTAGTAATTGGTTATGGTACTTCCAGAAAAAAAGATCTAACCGGTTCGGTGGTGAGTGTTTCTTCAAAGGACTTTGTAAAAGGTCCCATCACTACGCCCGAACAACTTATAGCTGGTAAGGTGGCAGGTGTGCAGATCACCCCAAACAGTGGTCAGCCGGGATCGGGCAGCCGTATCCGCATTCGGGGAGGTACATCATTAAATGCCAGCAATGATCCCCTGATTGTTGTAGATGGAGTTCCACTGGATAACAGTTCCATTAGTGGCGCTTCAAGTCCATTGAGTATGATCAACCCGAATGACATTGAGAGCATGACGGTTCTTAAAGATGCCTCTGCTGCGGCCATTTACGGTAACAGGGCTGCCAATGGCGTTATATTGATCACCACAAAAAAGGGAACAGCTGGTTCTTTCAAGGTCAATTTCAGTACTTTAAATTCAGTTTCTGTAAAAAGAGGAACACTGGATGTATTAAGTGCGGATGAATTCAGGACGCTGATCAATACCAGAGGCTCGGCAAATGAAATTGCCCTGCTTGGAACAGATAATACAGACTGGCAGGATCAAATCTACCGTGCGGCTTTCAGCACCGATAATAATATTTCACTGAGTGGCGGTATCAGCAGGCTTCCTTACAGGTTTAACCTGGGTTATCTTGACCAGGATGGTATTTTAAAACGCAGCAACCTGAAAAGAACATCAATAGGATTGAATCTTTCACCAAAATTATTTGATAATCATTTATCAATAAATGCCAATGCCCGGTATGCCAATTCAAAAAATTTCTTTGCAGACCAGGGGGCGATCTATTCAGCTTTTGCATTTGATCCTACAAAGCCCATCACATCAGGCAAGAATGAATTTGGCGGATACTGGGAATGGCTGAACGGAACCC
>CBIHLW010000130.1:0-7155 GCA_966210755.1 uncultured bacterium | reverse complement strand
AATAAGAAGAACCAAGGAGATTTTGAGGAGGCAAAGAGTATGATCAGGGTTAAAAATCTTTTTGGTCAACATTTTCAATAAGCTAATAGAAGGTATTCCATGAAAAGGCTTTATGTACGGCCGGTAATTGATCCTTGATTGTGTTTGCAAGACTGGTTAACAACCAGGCAATGAACACTCGGCTATTAAATCTCCCAGTTCATTGTTTCCTCTTCTCTTGAACCCCCTAATTTTACCTCACAAACTCCCCCAGCATGAAACCCCTCTTCTTCCTCACCATTTCCCTTCTCTTCATGGCCTGCAATCAACAATCATCCACGCCTGCTCCCACTTACGATGAAACGTTATTGAACAAAGTACGCAGCGCGGGAATGGCTATTCCGGGTAGCCTGCCTGCCAGTATTCATTATATCAAATACGCCAGCAGCATTCGCAAATGGAGTGATATCGTGGAAGATGGTGGTGATGATCCCTGCACCATGGCGCGTACAGCCTTCCAGATCGTTTTTGAAAAAAGCTATATCATGGTAGATGCGGGCATGGACAGGGCGGTGCACCATTTTTTTGAAAAAGACAGCCCCCAGCCTTTTGATGATACCGCGGCTTCCCGGGTGGCGGCTGCTGTGCAAAATGCCCAAATGATACTGGTTACCCACGAACATGGCGATCATGTGGCGGGCGTAATACGCAATGCCAGCGATGCAGTGGCTGCCAAAACCATGCTGACCAGCGAACAAATTCAAACCCTGATCAATGAACCGCAAATGCCGGAGATCAAACTGGATGAGAACAGGGCCAAACAATATATCAATGTGTCCTTCGAATCTGTGCTGCCCGTGGCTCCGGGCGTGGTGCTGATCAAAGCCCCTGGTCACACGGCCGGCGAGATCATGATCTATACGCGATTGCAAAACGGTAAGGAATATATTTTCACCGGCGATGTTACCTGGAGCTTTAAAGGTGTGCAGGAGAAAAAACCCAAACCTTCATCCGAAAGAAAAAGGATTGGCGAAGAGGGCAACCTGGTGGAAGACCAGCTGGCCTGGCTCCACGAAAGACTCAACCGCGATAAAATGGTGATCCTGGTGAGTCATGATGATATCATGCTGCCACAGTATGCGGCACAGGGTCTGATAACGTCAGGGCTCATGCATTATTGATCCATACCTGCTCCGTGACTCGTTCGCACCTTGTTCGCAAATTTGCGAAGCCGTCCCGAAGCCGTCCCGAACAAGCCCCGAACAACTCCCGAACAAGTCCCGAACAGGATAATATTTGAGACTGTGTTCCTGCAAGTTGAGGATGGTTTAAAGCGCAAAACATTGGCTTTTCCAACCATCAAATTTTACCCTCCTGACTAAATAAGTTAAGCCTCTTCATCAGATCATCTGAATACGCGTATGAATACAGCAAGCGCTTCGGTTCCTGTATAATGCATACCTCCATCCAGTCTTTTAATTGGATTATTCAGGTACTTGTTTGCTTCATCCATGCTTCCCAGGTCTTTATTCAAATACATGATGCGATATTCTTCCTTATAAATACTTTTTGGATCCTTGTTCTTAATCATTGAAAATTTGGCGCCGGGGGTATTTTCATTAATGGTTAACGAAGCTGCAGAACGAACAGTGTTGCCTTCTGCAAGGTCGGTTTCATTTTCAAAGTTTAAAGCCATCTGGAACCGCATTGGTTCATTTTCATTTCCGGTAAAAAAAACAATGGATGCATGCCGGCTGGGACTGATCTTTCTTTCCTCCTTTATCACCGCAGATTTATTTAATTGTTTTTCAATTTCAATTGCTCCGCCGCGTGTATCAAGTAAAACTTCCGGGTTCTCTTCCACATATGAATAATCTCCTGATTCATCAATATGAAGAGTGCGTTCCTGTCCTTCTTCCGGGGCAGACAGTATGAGAAATCCGGATGCCGGATCTGCAGGTACATGATCCAGTTCTACAAAATAATCCTGGTTCACAACTGTGCGTTGTTCTTTCCCTTTCAGTAATGATGCCATGAAAGATGATGGGTCTAATGTGGTTATTTCAGACTTGAAATAAAAGATAGTTACTTCCACTACCTGAAGTTGTTTTGGAATGCGATGTGCTGTACGCAGCACACCCTTGCCACCTGATGGTTTTTTGTAAACGGTGTGCGGTCTGAGCACTGCCGATTTATCCTTTCCCATTTTAAATTTCACCTTTGCCTTTCCCGATCCAT
This sequence comes from uncultured bacterium, assembly GCA_966210755.1. Classification (GTDB taxonomy): domain Bacteria; phylum Bacteroidota; class Bacteroidia; order Chitinophagales; family Chitinophagaceae; genus Flavisolibacter. The sequence goes on along the minus strand of CBIHLW010000130.1, from coordinate 4,938 downwards.
CTGTTACCACCTGTGCAGGAGAAACGGTTCCGCCTGTGGTGCCTTCAATAGGTATACCATCTATGGTTCCGCCTGAAAAATCTATGGTTCTTCCTGCCAGTGGCGTTCCATCACAATCTTTTACTGTTATCGTTACTTCCGTTTCTTCACCTTCAGAAAGATCATATTTTTTCGGTTCGATAATAATGGAATTCCTGCCTGCACTTCCCAGAGCGGTATTCTTATCTTCATTTCTCCTGCTGATTGCATATTTATTTATTGTTTCCCTCAAAGAACCGAAACGGGCAGCCGGCTGTTTTGATATGTCCATCACATAAATGCTATCCAATGAAGAACGAAAAGGCAGATCTGAACTGGTCAAAACTGTCCGGCTGCAGGAGGCCTGCAATTCAAGATGCAACATGTATCCGTCGCCGGATGAACGGATATGTCCAACGATCAAATAATCTGCCTTATCGCAAACTTCCGTTGCAGGAACGGAAGCGGAACCTTGTGAAGTGCTTATGGACAGGGGGTGGATGAAACGGATGCAATCTGCAGTTGTTGCCGATAATTGTTCACGTGTGATTTTTCCAATAGAATTAAGCAACTGCCATGCTGCTGTTTCGTTTTCAGATGCTGGTTTAGCTGTTTGTATTTCCAGGTCGTAAAACACTACCCTGGGTGGGATCATGCAGGTGCCGCAATTCTGTGAAAAAGATGGTAACCCTGTCAGGAAAAGAATTGTGCCTAGCAAAACAAATAATTTCATGTGGAAAGATTTTAGTTTCTGGTCACATTATGCATTCAATTGATATGGATGGGAAGAGCAGCGAGGTAACAGGTACTCCCATTTGATCATTTCAAATATGAGCAATAGAATTTTAAAATGGGCTCATATAAAGATATGATAGAGAAGAGGAAAATGCAGGACCATTCCGCTCTGTTACCGCAATTATATTCCTTCTGCAAAAGGATCTTAGAACTACTATAATCCAGCCGGGGGCACTACCCGGCAAAGCTTTTGCATTTATGCACGCTAAAACCGGTATGTCCTTAATATCCCTAAAATTAAAACAGGAGCTGGAACAGTTAAACGCACTTATGCTTAAGGCTGAATCCGATTATGCATCCCTGTTGGAACAGGTACACCCTTCTCAAAAGAAGAGTGCCGTGAATCTGTTACACTACCTGGTATTTCGATCTCATAACATGGAAGACCTGCATACGGTTTTAGAAGATGAAGGCTATTCCTCCCTTACCAATGCAGAGGGCCATATACAGCACCGGGTACTGTCGGTACTTAAACATTTTATGAATGTGCCCAACCCGGCTCCATGCAATCTGTCTGAATGCCAGACCATGCAGGAAAAAAGAGTGCACCAGTTATTTGGAAATACACCAGGAAGTAAAGAATCAGCAATCATGGTAACACTCAAAACTGCTCACGCCTCCGATTTCATCATGATCAAAAAATTTCTCCGTTCTTCCATGAGTATTGCCCGGATAAATTGCGCCCACGACAATGAAAAGGACTGGATGAACATGATAAAAAATATCCGATCCGCATCGGAGATCACCGGGCTGCCCTGCAAGATCTATATGGACCTGGCCGGACCTAAGATCAGGACCCGGATCAAAGGAGAGAAAAAAAATAAAATAAGACTGGAAGAAAATGATGAATTCATCTTAACCGATCATGAAAATGCTAAATCCAAACTCCCGGTTGTTCATACAACACTTCCGGGGCTGGCAGCACAACTCAAACCTGAACAAAGAGTTTTTTTTGATGATGGCCTGTTTGAAGCAAAAGTGCTTAGCTCGAATAATGGAGAAGCGCTGCTGGAAATAATTAGGGCTCCAACAGAAAAACCCTTTCTTAAATCAGAAAAGGGCATCAACCTGCCCGATTCAAAAATTCCCGTAATGGCGCTGACCAAAGAAGACCGCAAAAATCTTTCTTTTGTTTTACAGCATGCCGATATGGTTGGCTATTCATTTGTTCAAAATGTAACCGATCTAATGGAGCTTAGAAAGGAAATGAAGGATAAAAAGATCCCCGTCATTCTAAAAATAGAAACACCTGAAGCCTTTTATAATCTTCCCAAACTTTTATTCTTAGCCATGCAGGATGAACTTTATGGCATTATGATAGCCAGGGGCGACCTGGCTGTGGAACTTGGTTTTGAAAACCTGGGGTTGGTGCAGGAAGAAATTACCAGGCTGTGTCATGCTGCACATGCGCCCATGATATGGGCGACACAGGTATTGGAAAATCTGAATAAAAAAGGAGTTCCCAACCGTGCCGAGATCTCGGATGTATCCCTGGGTGCCGCGGCAGACTGCATCATGCTCAATAAGGGTGATTACACTGTACAATCCATAAAAGCCCTGAAAAAGATCCTGCAGCAAACTTCCAGGTATCATTTTAAAAATAAACAGGTACTGAAACCATTGATGCTCGCCAAAAGGTTTTTCCAGCATAGAAATTAAAGACCTGTTCAACTTCTACACGTCAACTCCATCCCTCCTTAACACATAAAAATTCATCACCCCGCTCTCCTTAAAACCAAGCCTGTTGTAAAGCGCGATCGCTCTTTCATTGTCTCCCCTCACATGAAGGAAAGGGATCTTATGCTCACTGGTGATAATTTCCAGCTGCTGCTGTATCAATGCAGCGGCAAATCCTTTTCCAAGAAAATCAGGATGAGTGCACACAGCGCTGATCTCTGCGTATTGTGCAAAATGTAAACGCTGTCCGGTCATAGCGGCTAATTGCCCGTTTTCAAAAATGCCATAGTATTCTCCAAACTCAATTGTACGGGAAGAAAAAGGGCCCGGCTTTGTGAGTGTGGCCAGTTGCACCATCGCATCTACATTATTTTTATCAAGCGGAACAAGATGATGTTTCGCTGTGTTGTCAAACTTTCCTCCGGTAAATACAAATTGCAATCCCTTTATTTCATGCAACAATTTCCAGCCTGCAGGTTCCTTTATGAGGTGGCGGGTGGCATAAAGGATGGTTCTGCCAGGGGGTATCAATTGATGAAGCACCCCAAATCCATCCGGATGGTCTTCACTGAATCCTGCAAACGGTGAAACCTCTTCATCAAAATATTTTACGGCTTCAGTTCCATAACCTAAATGGGCATCGTTGGTAAGTAAGGCGTTGTAAACAGGATTGTCAAGAAGGTGTTGTTGTTGCACGGTGTGATATGTTGTAGGTTGATGAGTTAACGAGACGGCAAGTTAATATCTTGTCTACATATCAGGTCTTCCATGTCAACCAATCTGCTTGTCAACATTTACACTAACCTTTATCTGTATAATCACATCTTAGATCTCGCAATGGTGAAAATGGTAATACCGCCCGCAATAAAACGTATGGGTCCTGTCAATTCGTAAACCTATCAACCAGCCATTCAATCCTTCACCACACTAAAGCTCTGCCGCCTTTTCACCTTCCTTGGCTGTCCGGCGCTATCCAGTGCCACATTAAGGACAGGAGGACTGGTTAAGATCCGCTCTCTTACCGTGTTAAGGAGTAATTCATTTTCGGGATTAAGTGTAACCCTGGTCACACTCACCTGTGCATTTTCATCAATCTCATATTCAACAAGGAAAAAATAAGTATCCTTTTTGATCTTTTTAGAAGATAAAAATTCCTTTAAACTGCTTGTCAGTGAGTCTGTATATTCCTTCCACAATTTGGTGTTACTCTTAACCGGGGCTGCCTTTTCAACAACTACGGCTTCCTCTTCAACAGATTCATTTACATCAGCTTCTTCAACCGTCTCTTTCACCTCTTCCGTAACCGAATTGGTTTTGGGAGTAACAACTTTTACAGCAGAATCAACGGCTGATTCCTTTTTAGTAACGGCCTGTGTTAATGGTTCCTTCTTCTGGACGGTATCGATCTTTGTTGAAAGGTCATCAGTCTTTCTTATCACCGCACTGGAATCTTTTTTCAATTTGCCGCTGTATAAAAGTTCTTTTAATGTTTGGGCATCGGAAGTAAATGTGGCGGCTAAAAACAGGAGTACTATCAGCTTTTTCATCTTGATTATTTTTACCTGGTTCAGCACCAGGTTCCAAATGAAAGTTAGGAAGTAAAGCTGTTAGAAAGTTCACAAGATTGGGATCCTGCCTGCAGGCAGGGAAAAAGGATTTTAACCCCTGGAGTAAGAAAAGCTAATAAAAACAAAAAGCCAATGAAAAGGTGCGTCTCCCTTTCACTGGCTGGAACATGAACGCGGATCAGCTTAAGAAGTAAAAGCAACGGCCATGATGGTAATGATCAGGATGATGGTAAAAGCCCAGGCAAAAAATGCTATGCTGTTTACAATGAGCGCCACAACCGGGTTGTGGTAATAAAGGTTAACGATGCGTTTCATAGGGTTGTGTTTTAGTTAGCGATGAGGTACGGATAACAAATTAATAAGCCTGATGCACAGAAGAAAGCAAAACGAAAAAAATCATTTCAAAATACACAGTTGTACGTAAGGAAAGCGGGGGAAATTCTAAGTGATGTCACGAACAACTATGGTGTAAAGCGCGGCAACCACCGGATCAGGAACATTCCATTTGAAGAATGGAACCATTTAACTTCATCTTTTAATTACTATAAATATTTTCACTGGCAATTAAATATACAGGTATGAAAAAAATAATCGTTTGCATTGCCCTTGTATTTACATTTCAACTGGTAAATGCACAATCAGATACTTCCAGGGTTGAACAGTATTGTAAACTTACCGCCACCCCAAGATTGCTGAGTACGAAAGTGACCATTGATGTGGATTTTGGCGAATCACGTAAACTTTTCCAGGATAACCGCATGAGAGACGAAGCCGGAAAGCTGGCTAAATTCAATGGTGTGGTTGATGCGCTTAACTATTTAGGTGCCCAGGGCTGGACCATTGTAAATGCCTTTCCGGTATTGACGGGCAACACCGTAGT
>CBIHLW010000129.1:0-7184 GCA_966210755.1 uncultured bacterium | reverse complement strand
CTTTTGACTTTTTAATTTGACTTTTTATTTTATGCTTTCGGAGCTGCATCCAGGATCTCTTTCGATACGCCTGCTGCATATTTATCAAAATTCTTTACAAACAATCCTGCAAGAAATTTTGCTTTTTCATCATAGGCATTTTTATCCGCCCATGTGTTTTTAGGCGTAAGAATTTCCGATGGAACGCCTGGAACTTCTTTAGGAACTGCAACTCCAAAGATCGGGTCAATCTCAGTGTCAACTTTATCGAGTTTTCCTTCCAGTGCAGCGGTGATCATAGCCCTGGTAAAGGAAAGTTTCATCCGGTTTCCTTCTCCGTATGCACCACCGGTCCAGCCGGTATTGATCAACCATACTTTTACATTGTGTTCTTCCATTTTCTTTCCCAGCATCTCTGCATATTTACCGGGATGCAAAGGCAGGAATGGTGCACCAAAGCAGGCACTGAACGTAGGTTTGGGTTCTGTTACGCCCGCCTCTGTGCCGGCAACTTTTGCGGTATAGCCCGAAATGAACTGGTACATTGCCTGACCTTTTGTAAGTCTTGAAATGGGAGGTAAAACTCCGTAAGCATCACAGGTAAGAAAGAAAATATTCTTTGGAATATTTCCCATTGACGTGTCCTGTGCATTACTGATAAAATGAAGGGGATAGGCCACCCTTGTATTCTCTGTAATGGTGCTATCTTCAAAGTTGATCTTATTGGTGCCCGGATGAAACATGACGTTTTCTACAAGGGCGCCCGGGCGGATGGCATTGTAAATTTCTGGTTCATTCTGTGGAGAGAGATTGATCAGTTTTGCATAACATCCACCTTCAAAATTAAATACCCCGTCTTCCGTCCATCCATGTTCATCATCACCAATCAGTTTCCGTTTTGGATCGGCACTCAAAGTGGTTTTACCTGTTCCGCTCAGGCCAAAAAATATGGCAGTATCACCCTTATCACCAATATTAGCGGAGCAATGCATGCTCAATACATTCCTTTCTTGCGGGAGAATATAATTCAGAATGGTGAAGATGCCCTTTTTTGTTTCACCTGTATAACCTGAACCTGCAATAAGAATGGTTTTATGTTTGAAAGAAACGATCGCTGCATTGTGTTGCCGGATACCACATTCTTCCGGATCAAGTTTCAATCCGGGTGCAGAGATCACATGCCATTCTGGTTGAAAATCATCCAGTTCTTCTTCTTCGGGACGAAGGAACATGTTGTAGGCAAAAAGATTGGTCCAGGGCTTTTCTGTAACCACCCTTATGTTGAGCCTGTATCGGGGATCGGCACAGGCATAACAATCGCGAACCCAGATTTCCTTTTGTTTATTAAGGTAATCCGTAATCTTTTTGTGTATGAGGTGATAATACCTGTCCTCAATAGGAAGGTTGAATTCATTCCAGTGTACAGTGCTTTCAGTTGTTTCATCTTTCACTGTAAACTTGTCTTTAGGAGCACGGCCGGTAAACTCACCTGTTTGAATAGCAAGGGCCCCGGTATCGGTAAGTTTGCCCTCGCCAATGCGCAGGGTATCGTGAACCAATTCCTCAGGACTAGACTGGTAGTGAATGCTGTCGGTATGTTTCAATCCAAGCTTCACCAGGTTCTCTGTTGACAGAGCAATAGTAGGTACTGACATAAGAAGCAATCGTTTTTTGTTAGAATGCAAAGGTAAGCCATAAAAAATTTGGGCCTAAATGCAAGTGTAGGTGGTACACATTGTTAAAACGTTGCTGCTCAAATAATAATTAGGGAGAATTTTCACCATTTCGGTTACTTTGCCCGTTAGTAAATGGACAACAATGAAAAATCTTCCTTTAAATCCAGAACTTTTTGTAACCAACCGTAAGCGGTTTACGGAACGCATGAAACCCGGATCAATTGCCATATTCGTAAGCAATGATGAGGTTCCCAGTAATGCAGATGCCCTATATCCCTTTAAACAAAACAGTGACCTCTACTGGCTCAGTGGCATTACCCAGGAGGACTCCATGGTAATTCTTTTTCCGGGCAACCCCGATCCCAAATACCGTGAGGTATTGGTACTGGTGCGGCCCAATGAATTAAAGGAAAAATGGGATGGTAAAAGGTTGAGAAGAGAAGAAGCCATCGCCATGAGCGGTATCCAGACCATTGTTTGGCTGGATAGCCTTGAAGGGTTATTACAGCCATGGATCCATCTGGCAGATAATATTTACCTGGATACCAATGAGAACGACCGTAAGGCAAGCCTTGTAAGAACAAGAGATTACCGTTTTGTAGATGAAATGCTGTTGAGGTATCCCCTTCACCAGTATGAAAGAGCAGCTAAGATCATGAAGGAGCTAAGGGGAGTGAAGACGGAACTGGAAGTTGAAGTGACCAAAAAAGCTATTGAAATAACGCATAATGCTTTTATCCGGGTGATGAAATTTGTAAGACCCGGTGTAATGGAATATGAAGTTCATGCCGAAATTGTCCATTCTTTTTTAAGTCAGCGTTCGGAAGGGGAAGCCTATGGCAGTATCATAGCCAGTGGTGACAGGGCAAGAACACTCCATTATGTAAGTAATAACCAGGAATGTAAGGATGGTGAATTATTGCTCATGGATTTTGGTGCATCTTATGGTGGATATAATGCCGACCTTACACGCACCATCCCGGTTAACGGAAAATTCACGCGCAGGCAGAAAACAGTTTATAATGCCTGTCTACATTTACATAATTATGCAAAGAGCATTTTAAAGCCCGGGATTTCCATTATCGATTATACTGAGAAAGTTGGTGAAGAAGCTACCCAGCAATTTCTGAAGATTGGGCTTCTTAAAAAAACTGATGTGAAGAATGAAGACCCTGAGAACAGGGCTTACAGAAAATATCTCTATCATGGTATATCACACCACCTGGGCATAGACGTTCATGATCTGGGTACAAGAACGGAACCAGTAAAGCCAGGAATGTTATTTACAGTAGAACCGGGAATATATATTGAAGAAGAACAAATGGGTATCCGAATTGAGAATAATATATGGATCACCAAAAAAGGGCATATTGATCTTTTTGATGGTATTCCTATTACTGTTGAAGAAATTGAGTCAGTAATGAAACGGTAATCAGCACCGGTCTTATTAATTATCAAGTATTTTTAGCAATGCCATTTTTCAAAAACATTCCTAATTTATTTACCCTGCTCAATCTTGTGTTTGGATGCATAGCGGTTGTTTTTATTTTGCAGACCAACGAAACCATCGCACCGCTTGACCAGAATGGAATTCCTGTAAACCAGTTCCTGCCCGAGCAAATCTTTCTGGGTGCCATTTTTATTTTTCTTGCAGCAATTGTTGACTTTCTTGATGGCTTCCTTGCCAGGCTACTGAAAGCCGGAAGCAGAATGGGCGAACAATTGGATTCACTTAGTGATATGGTGAGTTTTGGAGTGGCTCCATCCATGATTCTGTACCAATTGCTCCGCATGGGATATGCACAAAGTGAAAACGGCCTGAATGTTTCATTCAGTGCCTTATTGCCGGCATTTATTTTTGCCTGTGCAGTAGCCTGGAGACTGGCAAAATTCAATATCAGTACAGACCAGAGTTATAATTTCCGAGGCCTGCCTTCACCGGCCGCAGGGTTGCTTGTGGCATCTTTTCCATTGATCATCTGGTACGAGTATTTTCAATTGCAGGCCATATTTACCAATATTTGGTTTCTCTATGCCATCATCATTGGAGTGAGTTATCTCATGGTGAGCAATGTAAGATTCATGGCAATGAAATTCAGGGATTTTACCTTCAGCAATAATATGCTGAAATATATTCTCGCCATCATTTCATTAATAAGTATAATCCTGTTGAAATGGCTGTCAGTGCCTTTGATATTTTTACTATATCTGGTTTTTTCAGTTTTTTCAAAAGAACCCAATATTGACCGGACGCGTCAGGATGAAACACTTGATGTTACAGTATAAAACAAGAACCTGAAGTTTCGTTTATAAACTTTAAACATTTACTTAGGTTTGCCCAAAATTTATCTCAATGAAATTTAACGTGCAGGTTAAAGTAATGCCTTTGAAAGAATTACTGGACCCACAGGGAAAGGCAGTGATCTCAGGATTAGGAAATCTTGGTTTTAAAAATGTTGAAGACGTAAGAGTTGGCAAAAATATAAGCCTGCAGATTGATGCAGCATCTGAAGAAGATGCCAGGAAGATTGCAGAAGAAGCCAGCAGGAAATTACTGGCCAATCCTGTGATGGAGTATTTTGAAATAGATATACATGGTTGAAGGTTGATAAGGTGATGAGGAATGGATTTCAACTTGTAACTTTTCAACTTATATACCAATAAACTTCACAGATGCTCTACCTCGTTCCCACTCCCATAGGAAACCTCAAGGATATCACCCTTCGGGCACTTGAAGTATTGAAGGAGGTAGATGTAATACTTGCAGAAGATACCAGGAATACATCACGGTTGCTGAATCATTACCAGATTCAAAAGCCGCTATCGCCCTATCACCAGCATAATGAGCATAAGATAGTTCAGCATTTGATAGACCAGCTGGCAACAGGTAAGAAAATGGCTGTGGTAACGGATGCCGGAACACCCGGCATCTCCGATCCTGCTTTTTTACTTGTAAGGGAATGTATAAGAAATTCGATCAGGATTGAAACACTTCCGGGTGCCACTGCTTTTGTTCCCGCGTTGGTTAACAGCGGTCTTCCTACTAATCGTTTTGTATTTGAAGGTTTCATTCCGGTTAAAAAGGGAAGACATACATTATTAACCGGATTATCAACAGAAGAGCGAACCATTATTTTGTATGAATCGCCAATGCGTCTTTTAAAAACACTTGAAGACCTTATCAAATATTTTGGGGAAGAAAGAAAATGCTGTGTGAGCAGGGAAATTTCAAAAATGTTTGAAGAGAATGCAAGGGGTAGTCTTGCCGAGGTATCAGAACATTTCAAGAAAAAAACTGTTAAAGGTGAGATCGTTATTGTAATAGAAGGAAAAACTTCATCTTAAATTGTTTTTCAACACAACCTGTTAACTAATTCAATTGTCACCCGCACTTTCAATTCATAACTTAACTTTACAGACTATCATTTCAAAATCTACCAGATGAAAAATTTTATATTGATTGTTTCATTTACATGTTTCGTCACCGGCGTTTCCGCTCAACCCGATCGCTGGCAGCAGAAGGTAAAATACATCATGAATATTGACATGAATGTGCAAACCAACCGTTACAATGGAACGCAAAAACTGGAATACACTAATAATTCTCCTGACACCCTCCACCGGGTATTTTTCCATTTATACTGGAATGCATTTCAGCCGGGGAGTATGATGGATATGCGAAGCAGGCGCCAGGGAACTATGACCCCGCGCAGGGACAGGCAGGGCAATGAAATTCCGGATTGGGATCCAAGAGTGGAAGACCGTATTCAGCATTTAAAAGAGGACGAGATAGGATATCAGAAAATATCCTTCGTGAAAATGAATGGGCGTAACCAAAAAATGAAACTTCATGAGACCATACTTGAAGTGACGTTAGACAAACCTGTACTGCCCCGTTCAAAAGTAAATTTTGAAATGGAGTGGACCGCACAGGTTCCTCTTCAGGTAAGAAGGAGCGGCAGGGATAACCCTTCAACACAGGTGCGTTATACAATGACACAATGGTATCCCAAGCTTGCAGAATACGATAAAGATGGCTGGCATCCTGATCCATATGTGGGCAGGGAGTTTTATGGCGTTTGGGGAGACTATGATGTAACCATCAACATCAATAAGAATTACATGCTTGGCGGTAGCGGAATTGTTCACAATCCCAACCTTGTTGGTTTTGGATATCAGGACAAGGGAATTAAACCGGCGAAGCCAAAGGGCGATCAGCTGCGCTGGCATTTTGTAGCAAACAATGTTCACGATTTTGCCTGGGCTGCAGATCCGGATTATAAGCATATCACCAGGCAGATAAAGGATGGTCCAACCATTCATGTTTTATACAATGCCGCCAACAGGCAGGGATACGATGAACTTGATGCGGAAGAAAAAGCAGAACTCGGAAATGATTTCAATAAATATGTAAAGAACTGGGATGCCAGGTGGGAATTAATTGCGGATGCCGCAGTTACAGTTTACCCTTTTATCAAAAGCAAATTCGGGGAATATCCTTATCAGCAATATTCGTTTATACATGGTGGTGATGGCGGAATGGAATATCCTAATTGTACCATGCTTGCAGGTCCTGGTCTTGGTACAGCATTTCACGAATGGATGCACAGCTGGTACCAGATGATACTGGGTACAAACGAATCTTTGTATGCATGGATGGATGAAGGTTTTACCGAATGGGCAACCAACCTGGTGGAAGAATATTACAGGCAAAAAGTAAGTCTGCCCACCATCGCTAATGATCCTGCATCTGTTAGAAGGTCAGATTCAATGGCTACCCTTCCACCGGCTTATCACAGGGGTAATTATAATAGTTACCTCGCTTTAGCCAGGAGCAACTGGGAAGAACCCATGTCTGTTCATGCCGATCATTTTAATACCAATTATGCATATAGCACGGCCGCGTATTCAAAAGGAAATGTTTTTGTTGAACAACTCGGGTATATCGTTGGAGCAGAAGTGAGAGACAGGATCATGCTTGAATATTACAGGCAATGGAGATTCAAACATCCGGATGCGGATGATTTCATACGCGTTGCAGAAAAAATAAGCAACATTCATCTTGACTGGTACAAAATGTATTGGATCAATACTACCAGGACCATTGATTATAAAATTGATAGTTTATGGGATAACGGTGGAAAAACCAAAGTCCGTTTGAGGAATGTGGGTTTAATTCCAATGCCGCTGGATGTAAAGATCACTTTCAGGGATGGTAGCAGCGAGTGGCATTATATTCCAATGAGCCTGATGTATGGTGAAAAGCAAGCAGAAGAAGGACAGGAAAACAGAACAGTATATGATGCATGGAAATGGACACATCCTACTTATGAAATTCAATCAACTAAAAGATTGAATGATATAGTAGGTGTAGAAATTGATCCCAGTTTCAGAATGGCAGATATTGACAGGCGGAATAATAAGATTGAGTTGAAGTGGCCGAATTGAGGAAGGGAATAGCGTATAGGGTGTAGGGTTTAGGGTATAGGGTATAGGGTTGGTGTCCGAAATTCAAAGTTTTGTAAAAGA
>CBIHLW010000128.1:0-7187 GCA_966210755.1 uncultured bacterium | reverse complement strand
GAATAATGATATAAAAAATAAAAACCATCCCGGCCGGGATGGTTTTTATTTGAATGCTTCTGATCAATATAAATAGTTCAAAGCAGTTTTATCATTGCTGTTGAATGTTCTGTTATCTCCATCACCAATGCATGCAAGCATCCATGAATTGGCATCCGGCCCTGTTGGTGTGCCCGGGATATGAACGGCTCCAACATTAGAAGCGCCTTCATTGCCACCAGATCCACCGCAGCTATACGAACGGTTCATATAATCTGTATGGCGAAATCCTATGCAATGGCCCATTTCATGCGCTATTACAGTAGCAATATAATTTACATTGGTAGATCCGGTACCTGTTTCATACCAATAGGTATTCATCTTGATCTGTTTATAGGGCGCTCCGTTCTTACTCGGAAAACCTGCTGATCCCAAAACATTACTTACCTGGTAATAAGCCGAAACAGTAATATTAGCTCTTGAAGAAACACGCTGGAATCTTATAGATAAGTTTTCAGCATTGAATCGACTGATGGCTTCATCAAGAGCTGCAGAAAATGCTGCCTGGTGCTGGCTGGACGTATTACTCAGGCCAACTGAAATAGTTGAATACTTTGAAGTATTAACAAGGTTATTGGTTCGGTACTGTTCTTCCTGTGCAATCAATAAGTTTGGAGATGATGATAGTTCATTCAGGTTTTCTTCAGTAAGTACGATATCACCTTCAACAAGATATCCTTCTTCAATTTTTTGAATTTTTTCTGTATTGAAGCCAAGAGCTTTGATCTGTTCAATAGTGACATTACTGATGTCGTCCGGTGTTGTTTCCTTTACATCTTTTTTACAGGCTGTGAAGCTCAGTAATACAAACATTGCAGCGCTGGAAAGTGTCATTAATTTTCTCATGATAAATTTTTAAGATGAATAAATGATTATAAAAAGGAAACCGTCAACTGACGGCTTCCTGAAATAACTTATTTAATAAATGTAATTCAACGCTGTTCTGTCGGCAGAAGTAAAGTACCGGTTCTGATTGCTTCCTATACAAGCCAGCATCCATGATCCGGAGCTTGGTCCGGTGGGTGTTCCTGGTATATGAATAGCCCCAACGCCTGATGAACCTTCATTTACGGCAGATCCACCGCAGCTATAAGCACGGTTCATATAATCTGTATGCCGGAACCCTATGCAATGACCCAGTTCATGTGCCATTATGGTAGCAATGTAATTCCGGTTGGTTGTACTTGTACTGGTGCTGTACCAGTACGTGTTCATTCTGACCCTGTTATACGGAGCGCCACTACTTGTTGGGAAACCGGCCGATCCAAGCGTGTTGCTTACGGCATAGTAGGCTTCAACAGTGATGTGCTGCCCTGATGAAACTCTTTGAAATTTTACACGCAGGTTCTCTGCATTGTAACGCCTTATGGCCTCATCCAAAGCAGAAGTAAAAACAGAAGAATGAGAAGAAGAACTGCTTGCAAGTCTTACCCTGATGGTTGGATAACTACTTGGGTTTACCAGATAAGAAGTGCGGTAATGTTCTTCATCGGCAATGATCAGTTCATTTGTTGTGGGGAATTCATTTAATTGTTCCTCGGTTAAAATGATATCACCTTCAACAAGATAGCCCTCTTCAACTTTCTGCGCCCCAAGGGTGTTAAATCCCAAACCCTGGATCTTTGCTAATGTGGCTTCAGGAATTTCTTCATTCACCACTTCTTTGGTTTCTTTTTTACAGGAGGTAAAAACGGCTGTCATGCAGACGGCCATTAGAGGGAGTCTGATAAATTTTTTCATGTGTGTAAATGCTTTAGTGTGTGTAAAAAAATGTGTTATTCAATTTACTTAAGGCGGCGAATTCATTAACAATATTTTAACGCAACAAGGTTGCAATCAAGTTTTGAACTATTTTGGAAATGGTATAAATCCTAAGAATATTTCCAACAGGCTCAACAATAGATAAATAAAAAAACCGCTCCGGTAAAGGGCGGTTTTTTGTACAATAACATTCAGTAGCAATAACAAATCAAATTGTATCTGAATAAAAACAGAAAAGCTACTAATAGAGATATTTAAGCGCTGTTTTATCATTTGAATTAAATGGCCGGTTCACATTTGAACCTACACAGGCAAGCATCCATGAATTGGGATCACCTCCTGTTGGAGTTCCGGGAATATGTACAGCTCCAACTCCATTTTTAACCTGTCCTTCATTTTGCCTTCTGCCACCGCAACTATAAGCCCTGTTCATATAGTCCGTATGACGGAATCCAATACAATGACCCAGTTCATGTGCCATGATGGTACCTATATAATTTACATTGGTAACATCCGTTCCGGTTTCATACCAGTAGGTATTCATTTGAACCTGGTTGTATGGATCTCCTGCAGTGTTAGGAAAGCCGGCTGAGCCCAGGGTATTGCTCACCTGGTAATAAGCCACAACTGTAACGTCCGGACTTTGAGATGGTGAAACCCTTGTAAAACTGATCTGAAGGTTTTCTGAATTATACCGGCTGATGGCCTCATCAAGTGCAGCAGAAAATGCTGCTTCATGCTGAGTTGAACTATTGTTCAAGGCAACTTTGATAGTAGGATGTTTTGAAATACTTACAAGATTGAAAGTTCTGTATTGTTCTTCCTGTGCAATGATCAGGTTTGGTGAAAATGGACTTTCATTAAGCTGGTTTTTGTTCAAAAGAATATCGCCTTCCACCAGGTAGCCGTCATTTACTTTTTTTACATCTTCTGTACTAAAACCAAGGTGGCTGATAAGCGCCAGTTCCGATGGCGATACTTCGTCTGATTTCACGTCAACAGTGTTTTTTTTACAGGCTGTAAATGTAAGTGCAGCCAAACAGATGGCTGCAAAGGGTGTGATGATTCTTTTCATGTGTGTAGAAATTTTAGTGTGTATAAAAAAATATTATCTTAAAATAGTACTGAATTTTTAAGCGTAATTTTTTTTTATAACAACCATGTTGCAAATCTTTTGAAAATTCATAGTTTCATTATTCTTTACTAAGTGGAAATACTGGTTTAAAAAAACCAGAGATCAGTATCTTACCTGAAATATGCAGATATTCTTTTTTGTTCTGGCGTTTTTATTTTTTATTCCGGCAGGATTAAAAGCTCAGCAGCAGGATAAATATTCCTTTGCCCTGCTTAAGAAAATGAAGCTGCATCCGTACGACAGTATAGATGTTTCTGTAAGTTCTACCAACGTCTCTCAACTCAGGGGTTCAAAAGATCTGAATATATTAAAACAGGTATCTTCTAATATTATTGTTGCAAGGATCAGGGCATCGGATATCCGCCGTGTTTCATCTTACCATCACGTACAGTTTATAAATGAAGTAATGATAGCCAGGGAAGAACTTACCACAGGTGCTTTTGACCTCAGCCTGAATAAGATCTCATTGGCGCATTCCAACATGTCGTTCATTTCAGGCGACTCCATTTTTGTATCAGTTAAAGAAAGATTGTTTGACACGCTTGACATTGATCTTAAAGGCCGGGTGTTTTATACCGGGCATGAACCGGTAGTACAAACTGCACATGCATCACTGATGGCTACTATAATAGCAGGGGGAGCTAATTCTTCCCCATTTGCCAGGGGTGTTGCCTGGAAATCGCATGTCAGTTCTTCGGGTTTTCATAACCTTTTTGCCGATGCGGATTCCATATTTGTTAAGCATGGAATATCAGCGCAAAATCATTCATATGGAACTGTAGTAGAAAATTTTTACGGCAATGAAGCCTTTTCATACGATAGGCAGGCGAATAACATTCCATATCTGGTGCATGTATTTTCTGCAGGCAATTCGGGGTTGGAAACAGGTAGCGGACCCTATACAGGTGTTGCTCAATTTGCCAATCTTACCGGAAATTTCAAGCAGGCAAAAAATATACTGACTGTGGGCTCTGTTGATTCGGCCGGTCAAATAATGCCACTAAGTTCTAAAGGTCCTGCATATGATGGAAGAATAAAGCCTGAGCTGATGGCGTATGGAGAAGATGGGAGTTCCGGTGCAGGTGCTACGGTTACAGGTGTAGTTGTGTTATTGCAGGAAGCATACAAAAATATTCATGGCGTTTTGCCATCCGGATCTTTGATTAAAGCTTTGCTGCTGAATAGTGCAGATGATATAGGTAATCCTTATCCGGATTATAATTCAGGCTTTGGAAACCTTGATGCATATGGCGCTTTACAGGCAATAAGCCAGTCACGATATTATGAAGATGAAATTATTCAGGGCGAAACAAAGCACCTGAATATCATGATCCCTCCGGGCGCTTCCCAACTTAAGGTAACAATAGCCTGGAATGACCCTGTATCAATTCCTAATGCTTCCAAAGCTTTGGTAAATAATATAGATATGGAGGTATCCTCTGTTTTAACAGGAGAAATATGGCTGCCATGGGTTTTGGATCCTAATCCTTCCATAAGTTCACTAACGGCAAATGCTCAACGCAAAAAAGATACACTCAATAACATTGAACAGGTCACCATCGGGTTCCCTGTTCCTGGGCAGTATTCAATTAAAGTGAATGCACCGCAGGTTAACAATGGTTCACAAAAATTTTCTTTAACCTGGCAGGTTGATTCAACCGGTAGCTTATTCTGGACGTATCCTTCTGTAAAGGATCAATTGATAGCAGGAAATACACACTGGTTACGATGGGAAACAAAAAGGCAGGGTGCCGCCCAGATAGAATATGCAACCAATGGTTCCAACTGGAAACAGGCAGGCATGGTATCTGAAGCGGATATCAATTATTTTAAATGGAAGGTGCCTGATACTGTAACCGTTGCAGTACTAAGGATAATACATTCAGGTGAAGTGTTTACCTCAGACAGCTTTACAATCAGCCCTCAACTGCAATTGTCCACAGGTTACAATTGTGCTGATTCCTTTTTGCTTTATTGGAACAAAATCCAAGATTATCCGTACGAAGTGTTTCAGCTGGAAGACAGGTATCTTACATCTTTCCATACTACAACCGATACCTCAGTTATTTTGGATAAGACCCAACATCCTTCCATTTATTATAGCGTAGCCCCTGTTATCAATGGAAGAACAGGAATTAAAAGTAATACGATCAATTATCCGGCTTTAGGTCCTTCCTGTTATATCAATGCTTTTTATCTTCAGTCTCAAACGTCCTTTTCTGCCACATTTACTGCCGACCTGGGTACCTTATTCGGCGTAGCATCTGTTACACTTCAAAAAATTACTCCGGCTGGTATTATGGATCTCAAGCTGTTTAATGATCTTTCCTCAACTGTATTTTTAATTACGGATTCAACACTAACAAGGGGTGAGAATCATTTCCGGCTCAGATTACAGTTATACAATGGAACAGTTTATTACAGTAATACAGAGGTTGTTTTTCACTGGCTTTCACTACCTGTAATTGTTTATCCCGTTCCTGTGCCGGCAGGCAGGCAGTTGAATATCATTTCCAGTGAGTCGGGACGTTACACCATCAATATTTTTGACAGCCATGGGAAACTTGTATTTGTACAATTGCTTACTTCTACACATACACAGTTTAACACCGCTATACTTCAACGCGGTTTGTATGTAATAAGGATCATTGACAGGGAAGGAGAAGGCTATTCACAAAAAATGATAGTGCAATAAAAAAGCGGTCTCAAAACCGCTTTCATTTCTTCTTCAATTTATATCTGCCTTTATTTATAGTGTTTTCAGTACTTCATTCATATTCCGCACTGCATCTGCACTCCTGTTGAAAATGGATTGTTCTTCCTCATTCAGTTTGTAATCAACAATTCTTTCCCATCCATTTTTACCAACAACAACGGGAACCCCCAGACAAATATCTTTCTGACCATATTCACCATCCAGTGCAACACAACATGTAAACAAACGCTTTTCATCTCTGATTATACTTTCAACAAGGGCGGCTCCGGCGGCACCAGGTGCATACCATGCTGATGTGCCAATCAATTTGGTAAGCGTTGCTCCGCCAACCATGGTATCGGCAACAATTTGTTTTTGTTGGTCTTCATTCAATAAACTGCTAACCGGAACGCTGTTCCAGGTGGCATACCTCATTAAAGGTATCATTGTAGTATCTCCATGACCGCCAATGACCGTAGCATTGAGATCGTTTGGCGAACAATTTAAAGCCTTACTGAGATAACATTTGAACCGGGCGCTGTCCAGTATTCCACCCATACCGATGATGCGGTTCTTGGGTAGTCCGGTTGCCTGCAATGCCAGATAGGTCATTGTATCCATTGGGTTGCTGATCACTATGATAATGGCATCGGGTGAATGTTTAAGGATATTTTGTGCAACACCTTTTACAATATTGGCATTGGTGCCAATGAGTTCCTCTCTTGTCATTCCGGGTTTACGGGGAATTCCTGAAGTAATTACAACCACCCTTGACCCTGCTGTTTTGCTGTAATCATTTGTGCTGCCTGTGATTCTTGTATCAAACCCAAGAAGTGCTGCAGTTTGGGTCATGTCCAATGCTTTGCCTTCAGCCAGGCCTTCTTTGATATCCAGTAAAACCAGTTCTTCACTCAATTCTTTGCGGGCAATATTATCAGCAACGGTAGCGCCAACGGCTCCTGCACCTACTACAGTAATTTTCATTTATGAAATATTTAATGAAAGAAATTATTTGCCTGCGAAGATAGTTTAGATGGGGGAATAACCTATGAGCCCTGTCAGGAACTGTAAAATGGAGAATAATAAAATTCAGCGCTACCGGAAATAAATGTCCGGAATGTTTGAAGAAAAGGATCACTTTATTGAGGGTTAACCTGCAAGCCCTCTATTCCTTATTTATCCTTCAACAGTTCCGGTATGTTTCCCATATTCATTGTTCCTTCGAATACACTCAACAGATGCCCGTCTTTGTTATAAAAAGCATGGAAAGGCAGGTTGTGGAATTTGTAAAAGGCCGGCATAAGGTAGTAAATATCCTTTCCTACAATCACGTTAGGAACTTCATTAAGCCTGTATTTATAAATAAAATCCTTCATACTGTCAAAAGGATGCATGGTGATCATAACAATGTTGATGTTCTTTAATTCATTTTTCTGATTAACTATCTGTTCCGCTTCATATTGGCAATGATGACAGTCAGGACTGAAGATCATGAACACGGTTGGCCGGCCCTTGGGATCGTTGTGCGTGGTCACCAGGCCGACAGGCTTGTGATAA
>CBIHLW010000127.1:0-7260 GCA_966210755.1 uncultured bacterium | reverse complement strand
CGGATAAACAGGGATGCAGATAATAATCCTGAATTCAAAAATTTTTATTTCAATTACGACCCAAACCTTTATTTCAATCCTGCATCCATGGTGAAGATGCCCCTGGCCTTCCTTGCCCTGGAAAAGATCAACCGTCTTGGTATCAAAGGACTTGATAAGTTCTCTGCCATGCAATTTGACAGCAGCTATAAAGGGCAGAAAGTTTTATACACAGACAACAGCGCTGAAAATGGAAAACCATCCATCGCACATTTTATCAAACGGGCCTTCCTTATCAGCGAAAATGATCCATATAACAGGTTATATCAATTTGTAGGACAACAGGAGATCAAAAATAATCTGAATGCAAAAGGATATCCCGACGTCAGGATAACAAGGCAGTTCATGGGGTTTACGGAAGAAGGCAACAGGCATACTAATCCTGTCAGGTTTTTAAACCCCGATGGTTCCCTGCTCTATTATCAGAAAGGCGCTTACAATCCGGAACCATTTGATTTCAGCAGGGAAATCAGGCTTGGGAAAGCACACTGGAATAATAATGACAGTTTGATAGAAGGTCCATTTGATTTTACCAAACACAATAATTTATCGCTGGAAGATATGCAGCAGATGCTTCAATCTGTTATGTTTCCAGCTTCCGTTCCTGAATTCAAAAGGTTTGAACTCACTGACGCAGATCTTCAATTTATTTACCAATATCTTTCACAATACCCCTCTGAAACCAGTTATCCAAAATATGACACTTCAGAATTTTATGATAGCTATGTAAAATTCTTTTTTAGAAATAAGGAGGGCCGTATGCCATCTCACGTAAGAGTATTTAATAAAGTAGGCTGGTCGTATGGATTTCTAACCGATGTATCTTATGTAGCCGATTTTAAAAATAATGTGGAATACATGCTCTCCGCCACTGTTTATGTAAACAGTGATAATGTTGTTAATGATGGCAAATATGATTATAAAGAAGTTGGATATCCCTTTCTTTACGAGCTGGGGCAAACCATTTATCAGTACGAACTAAACCGCGAAAGAAAATTCAAACCTGATCTTTCAGCTTTCAAAATAAAATATGACAAAAGAGACCCAAACGATACCAGGCCTTCTTTGAAAGACGTAGATAACTAAGTTAAAGGATGATTTGTCCGGTAACTTCACTCTTTTCAGGCGTGTTATGCGCAGTTGGCAATTCCACCCATATCTCACATCCTTTGTTTTTTCCTGTAATGATCTCAACCCTGCCTTCCAGCACCTTTGCCCTGCTCATAATATTGTTCAACCCTATCCCCAGTCTTTTGGCTGAGGGATCAAATCCTCTCCCATTATCCTTAATGACCAGTTTTGTGAATTCATTATTCTGAGACAGGGAAACAAAAACCTCAGTAGCTTCTGCATGCTTGATCACATTATTTAACTGCTCCTGTAAGATCCGGTAGAAGGTTAATTTATAGTCCATTCTCAACGGATGCTTATAATTTTCATGATTGAAATGGATGGTCAATCCACTGGACGAACAAATCATTTCAATTAATGCATTGATGGAATCGATCAGTGATTTGGTTCCAAGTGTTGGCGCCGAAAGATCGCGTGAAAGATTACGGATCTCGTTGATGCAATAAAGTATATGGTGTATGCTTTTTTCAAGTATCTCATCCCTGGAAGCCTGTTTGTTCACGGCCATTTCAAGATATAATTTTACCATGGTAAGTACCTGATTCACATTATCATGTAACTCGCGGCCAATTACCTCCCGCTCTCTTTCCTGTGCAAGGATCACATGCTCTGTAAGCTTTCTCTGAAAACGTTTCTGATCTGCTATTCTTTTTTCAGCAGCCAGCTTCCTTTCTGTAATATCTCTGACAATAACAATAAAATCTTCATTCCTTACATTGGACTGCCTGGAAGCTACCATTTCACCTGCAAACCTGCTTCCGTTTTTACGGAGCATGAACAATTCTCTTTTACAGGTATGCTCCTGAGGACTGTTTGCTGAACAAATTGAGTAGAACGGATCGGAAGGTTCAATGAGGTCATGCAATTTTATTTTAGCAATTTCACTTTCTCCATATCCGAAAATTCTGCAGGCAGCAGGATTTACAGCCTTCATACTACCATCAGAATGAATCAGCATAATGGCATCATGACTGTTTTGTACAATTGAGCGGTATTTTTCTTCGCTGCTTTTAACCTTCTCCTGAAACTTCCTGTTGTGAAGAAAAGCAACACAAACCAGGATTGAAAATAAAAGTATCAATACGCTTATAACGGATGCTGATATGTAATCCCGCTTTGCTCTTTTATTATATATAGCAAGCACATCCTGTTTTGATGTACCCGCCGTGGCAATCATCGGATAGTTTTTCAATTTACGGTAACTGAAATAACTTGGAATGTTCCGGATGGCATCTTCTGCAAAAAAAGACCCAGCCGGATTTGATCTTACATGTGTAAATAAAGGGCTCTTACTGATATCTTCTCCAAAACTCTCCCTGGAGCCGGTTCTTCTTGAATAGGTTATTCCGTCTGGCGCTATCAGGGAAATAATGTCAAATTGCTTCAGGTTGGCATCAGCATAAAAACGGGTGAAAACTTTTGGTTCCAGATGCACAGCAACGATCCCTTTAAAACTCCCATCCCGGCTAAAAAGTTTTCCTGAAATGGAAATAATGCTTTTTTTCAAAATCCCGCAATATACCGGCTTACCCACGAAAAGCAGGTTGTTGCTGTTATTGATATGAAAGTCAAAATGCGGTCTGTTGTTTAGGTTCAGTTCTTTACTGATATCATCCGGCAGGTCAGACTTTATTATTTCACCTTTCTCATTTACTATGGTTACGGTTTCAAAAAAATCATTACTTATGGAATGACACTCCAGTAATTTTTTTATATCAACCTTATCCCCAAGCCTTTGATATTCCATCTTCACCAGCTGTAAAACAGCCTCCGCATTATTTATGGTACGAATGGCATATTGCTCCAGTGCCACTACCAGATTTTCATTACGTGAAATGGCTGAAGCTATGGCAACTTTCTTATCAGCTTTTAATTGCCTTAACAAACTGATCCAGATAAGACCAATAAGTACAAAACAAAATGCACTTACAAGTATGATCACTTTTCCTTTCCTTGAAAATAAATTCATGGACACAAGGATTGAATAGTATGATAAGGAAAAGTATTTAAGATAACGTAAGAGGTGGTGTTTTTCATGCAACAGGAATATAGGATGAGACGGGGTACAAAATAGGTTAAAATATAATATGAGCGCTCCCCGGTCAGGAAAGAATAATAGAACTAAGGGTAAATGCGTAACAATTTATTAGAGTTTGGGAAACTATTTCCTAAAGGGGCGGGAAGATCAAAAAAAAAGCAGGACAAGCCTGCTTTCTATTAGTCTTTGTTTTTTCGCTTAAGTATGGTTCCGTTGGAATCAATAAGCAATTTCACTTTAT
The DNA here is from genome assembly GCA_966210755.1 of uncultured bacterium. Lineage (GTDB taxonomy): Bacteria > Bacteroidota > Bacteroidia > Chitinophagales > Chitinophagaceae > Flavisolibacter. Next base: position 3,811 of record CBIHLW010000127.1, on the reverse strand, counting down.
CATCATCTGTCTTCCTGAGTTTGATTTCGTATGCAGTGCTGCCACCCCATAATTCTCTTTGAACTTTCTCAATGGTGTAGTCTTTAAAATCCTGGTTCAACACACCATATACAGCAGAAGGCAGGTTATTATGATCGGACACTGTATAAGCACTACCTATCCAGGTACCATCAGTGTCATAATATGCATAGTAACTGTCTCCGGCCAGATCAAATCTTACTACATAGTCGTTGGCATCTAACAGGGTCCATCCGGTCATTTCCCAATCAATAGGCGTGACCGCTGCATCAAACTGTGACCAGGTTACATTGGTAGCAGTTGGATACTGGGCTTCAAAATCTGCCCTGACTGATACAGGAAGATCATATGCGGCATTGTTGGAAGTAGAAGATCTGGATGTTTCACACGAGGTTATCAGCAAAGCTGCAGCAGCAACAAAGCTTAAGATCTTTTTCATAGATTAAAAGGTTTAGTATCTGATAATTTAATTGCCGCTTATCTATTACCAAACATACTGCCAGATTTTAAAATGCAGCGGCCGTTGTAAGGATGAGTGCGTAAACAGAAAGGGGAGGTGTAATAGGAACTGATGCCTTCAACAGTATGTTTATGATCATAACATTAAAGAACGTTGTGAAGAATATCAGGCCATAAATTCAATTATGATCACTGGCCAGCCTGAGGTTAATGCTGAGGATCATTTCCTCTTATCAGGCTGAAGCAATTTAAAATAGGTAAGCCTGAACCTGTTATTTATAATTTCGCCCTGCACCTCTGCTTTTCTTACAGCATTACAAAAGCCTTCTTTTTCGTGCGCATCTCCATGATCATCTATGCCTGTACCATCAACAAACATGGCCGTACCATTTATTTTTACCGACAGGTCGCAGGTTTTTCCTTCCAGGCCAAACATACACTGGCCGCAGGCGGCTTCTACCACCATCAATTTTTTGCTGCTATCAGGTTCCTGCCTGAGCTGTGCCCGGGCGATGCACCCGGAAAATATAAAAAAACTAAGAATGCAAAATAATTTCATAGAAAATTTGATGCTAAGTTAAACCTGTTATTTTGAAAAGAACAAATGGTCGCCAGAAAGGAATATGTGTTGATGAAACTTCGGTAATACCAACTGACAAAAACCTCCAGCATAACAAAGCAATGCCCGAAAACACAATAATGATTTTAAATTTCATGATATGATGTTGAAACATATGAAAACCAAGCTTATACTTTGGGTTCATCGCCTGTCATTGCCAACTACTGCTACTTAAAAATAAAGAACAGCCGAATGGAACAGGGTACAATTATATATGAATGGCAAGGAAATAATTACTGTTGTTTTCAAGGTCAGTGGCATAGTTTTTTCCCCTGTTTACTTAAATAAAGTATGAAACCCTTACAAAAAAACAATCAGCACAAGGATAACGAAAGCTTACCCAGGGCTGATACCGGAAACGCATCCAACCCTTCCTCCGGCAATATTGAAGAAGCTTCAAATAATAAGCAGTTGCTCAATGAAAAAGCCAATACCTATTTACGTGAGGCAGGAAACATTGAAGACCTTCCGGATGATAAGGACCAGCAGGATATGGATGAAAAATACAGAGATGCATAAGCCAGCTCAACCTGGAATTACTGGCACTAATTTTTCACGTTTATGATAAACTATTTTATGGCACAGAATAATTCTAAAAAGCAGGTAAGCAATACCAATGAAAGCAAAGTGCGCAAGAACGATACGGGCCGAACCTCCAGCCAGGGAAGAAAAGAAGCATCCGGTGGCAGCAGGAACACCAATAACCAGGGCAGGCCAAAAGGCAATGACACTTCCAGACACTGAGTCAGCACTTGAACATTATTGCCAGCTGGTTTCTTCCGGCTGGCATTATAATTTGTATTATTACAGTAATGATTGAACAATTAGAACTTTCTAAATTATCCCTGGACGATTACCAGCAATTAATAACAGCTATGAAAGCATCCTATCCCGATTGGGGCGGGGGCTTCTGGGCTGTTACTTCCATTCAGAATCTGATAGAACGTTTTCCCGATGGTCAAATGGTGGTGAAAGTAAATGGTAAAGTGGTTGGTTGTGCTTTATCCATTATAGTGGATTTTGAAAGATTTGAATTGCAACATACATATAAACAGATCACGGGAAATTATACATTCAATACACACCAGCCGGATGGTGATGTGCTATATGGAATAGAGATATTTATTCATCCTGATTACCGCGGTTTAAGGCTGGGACGCAGATTGTATGATGCCAGAAAAGAATTATGCGAGCGACTCAACCTCAAGTCGGTTGTTTTTGGCGGCCGCATCCCCGGATACCACGAGCATCCCTCACTTACCCCTAAAGAATATATTCAGAAAGTAAAGAACAGGGAAATACATGATTCAGTACTTTCCTTTCAGCTGTCAAATGATTTTCACGTGGTAAAGGTTTTAAAAGGCTACATGCCGGAAGACGAGCAAAGTAAAGAGTATGCTGTATTATTGGAGTGGGACAATATTTATTATTCGCCCAAGAATAAAAAATCATTTTCACCTTCAAGCTATGTAAGGCTTGGCCTTATTCAATGGCAGATGCGTTCGTACAAGGATCTGGATGAACTTTTCATGCAGATAGAATTTTTTATTGATGCGGTTTCTAATTACAAAAGTGATTTTGCGGTATTGCCTGAATTATTCAATGGTCCGCTGATGGCCTCATTCAACCATCTTTCAGAAGCCGAATCCATGCGTAAGCTGGCGGAGTTCACTCCCGAAATAAAAGAACGCTTCCTGCAAATGGCCATCCGCTATAACGTTAATATTGTTACAGGCAGTCTTCCTAATATTGAAGATAACAGGTTGAAGAATATTGGCTTTCTCTGTCACCGTAATGGCAGGATAGATACTTATGAAAAGATCCATATCACGCCTGATGAAGCCAATAGCTGGGGTATAAGAGGCGGTGATACTTTACAGGTTTATGATACCGATGCAGGAAAGATCGGTATCCTGATTTGTTATGATGTTGAATTTCCTGAATTACCAAGACTGCTTGCCGACCAGGGCATGCAGATCCTGATAGTTCCTTTTCTTACCGATACCCAGAACGCTTATATGAGAGTACGTTTGTGCGCTCAGGCCAGAGCAATAGAAAATGAATGCTATGTGGCCATAACAGGAAGTGTTGGAAATTTGCCAAGAGTTGAAAACATGGATATCCAGTATTCGCAATCGGCTGTATTTACTCCCAGCGATTTTGCTTTCCCTTCAAATGCCATTAAAAGTGAAGCTACAGCCAATACGGAAATGATACTCATTGCAGATGTTGACCTTTCGCTTCTTGATGAATTACATTCTTATGGAAGCGTGCGTAACCTGAAAGACAGGCGCACTGATTTCTATGATCTCAGGCTTAAAAATGCAAAACAGGAGACCAGGGATGCGCTTCCAGACGTGGCGGGGGCAAACAGGTTATTCTGATTTAGTTTTTGATAGATCATTTTACCCGGAAACCGGAAAGTGCAGCAACAGGTTTGCCCTGTGCATCAACGCCCTGAACCACCACCAGATAACTTCCCTTATTATCTCCGGTATAAAAATTCACCGCGCTGCTATTAACAACCGGCTGCCAGTACAAGGTATTCCTTAGATCGGGTATCCTGCTGTTGCGTTGCTGTGCATCGCTATAATCGGGTGAATAAAACTCGCGGTGCAATTGCAAACCTTCATAATCTACGGCAACTGCTTCAGGTGTTAGGTCAAACCCTTCAAAGTTTTCAGAGTAGGATTTAAAACTTGCAAGGCCATGAAA
>CBIHLW010000126.1:0-7280 GCA_966210755.1 uncultured bacterium | reverse complement strand
TATTACTTCAGACCTGAACATCACCGGAACAGAAATAAGACCGGTGGTTGATGGGTCGGTAACCGTTAATGATGGCACCAACCTCTTTGTTGTAATACCTCAGGAAGAACCGGGTGTTGTAGAACGAAAAGGTGTGGTTGAATTTGTAGACTTCGATGCACCTGAAAACGATTCATTGTTTCTTGAATATGATTCATTGAATATTTCCAGTGTGCTTGGTTTTGATATTGCCGCCAACATTGAGATAAAAAAAGAAGCCATATTTAATGTGATCGTGGATGAGGCCAATGGAGATGTCCTGAATGTTCAGGGCGAGGCATTATTATCTGCAGGTATTGACCCCAGTGGAAAGATCACACTTGTTGGAAATTACACACTTGAACAGGGCGCTTACCAGTTATCATTCAACTTTCTCCAAAGAAAATTTGATATAGAAAAAGGAAGTACCATCACATGGACTGGTGAACCCACTACAGCCTTATTAAATGTAAAAGCTATTTACATAGCTAACACTTCCCCGATTGATCTCGTAGTGGACCAGCTTTCACCAGATGCCAATAAAAATATCTATCTGCAAAAGCTCCCGTTTGAGGTGCACCTCAATCTTACAGGCGAACTTATGAAACCCATCGTTGACTTTGATATTGTTTTACCCGAAGGCAATTATGGAATATCAAATGAGATCATTACCACTGTTGATACCAGGTTAAATATGATAAGGCAGGATGAAGGAGAGATCAACAAACAGGTATTTTCCCTGTTGCTTCTAAACAGGTTTGTAGGAGAAAATCCATTTGAAAGCAGCGGTGCAGGTTTCAGCTTTGGAACATATGCAAGACAAAGTGTAAGCCGTTTGCTAACAGAACAACTCAATCAGTTGGCTGCAGGACTTATCAATGGTGTTGATCTGAATTTTGATGTGGTATCAACTGAGGACTATACAACGGGCAACCGGAGAAGCCGTACGGATCTGAATATTGGTTTGAGCAAACGGTTGTTGAACGACCGGCTTACTGTTACAGTGGGAAGTAACTTTCAATTGGAAGGAGAAACAAACAGTAACCAGCAAAGCAACAATATAGCAGGCAACATTGCAGTGGATTATCAGTTGAGCAGGGACGGCCGGTACATGATACGTTTTTACAGGCAAAATGAATATCAGGGTATAGTGGATGGATACATCATTGAAACAGGACTGAGTTTTATTTTATCTGTGGATTATAACCGGTTTATGGAATTATTCAGGAAGAGAAGACCAAGGCAGGAGAATACATCAGGAACTAATTAAAATTCATCAGGGCAATGACCATTAGTATTTCAAGGATCTTAATCTTTAGCATTTTAATTGTACTGGCAGGATGCCAGGGTACCAGGCATTTACCTGAGAACGACAAATTATATACAGGGGCCAATGTAAAGGTGGAAGGACCGGACCTAAAAGCCAGGGAAAAAAAGGTTTTACGAAACGATCTTGAATCGCTCACCCGTCCAAGACCCAATACAACTTTCCTGGGCATGCGCCCTAAGCTTGCCATACACAACATGTTCCGCAATGCTAAAAAAGGTTTGTTTAAAAACCTGAGGGAAAAATGGGGCGAACCTCCAGTTCTATTCAGCCAGGTCGATATTCAAAAGAATGTTGACATCCTGCGTAGCCATACTGAGAACAAAGGGTGGTTCAATGCAAAGGTTACCGGCGATACCATTGTAAAAAAGAAAACGGCAAAAGCGGAATATTTTGTAGAAACAGGACATCAATACATGATCAATAGTGTTGAATTCCCATCAGATAGCAGTGATGTCTCCCTGGCTATTGCGCAAACCGTACCCAATACCTTATTAAAACCGGGATTTCCATTTGACCTGGATGTTATTAAGGGAGAAAGAATGCGTATTGATGCATCATTAAAAGAAAAAGGATTTTATTTTTTCAGTCCTGAGTTCATCCTGGTTAAAACCGATAGTACCATTGGAAATCATCAGGTAAATATGTCCGTGGTGGTAAAACCTCAAACACCTGCACAGGCCAGGGCCATACACAGGATCAATGACGTGTACATATATAGTGGATATGCCATTGATGCCAACCGCTTCGATACCTTAAAATCCTCCGCTGAAGTATTTAATGGTTATCATATCATTGACCGCAGAAAAAGATTCAAACCATTTTTGTTTGATGAAACCATGCAGTTCAGGCCGGGCGAAGTTTATAACCGTACAGATCATAACCGGTCACTCAGCCGATTGATAAACCTGAATCTTTTCAAATTTGTAAAGAACCGGTTTGAGGTAGTACCATCTGCAGATACTGCAAAACTTGATGCCTATTATTATCTTACTCCATTACCAAAACAAAATATACAGGCTGAGGTTTCTGCCGTTACCAGGTCAAATAACCTGAATGGCTCCCAACTCAATGTAAGCTGGAACAACAGAAACCTGTTCAGGAATGGTTCGCAGATCAACATTTCAGCCTATGTTGGATCTGATGTGCAATTCAGCGGAGCATTAAAAGGATATAACACTTACCGGCTGGGCGCAGAAGCAACATATGCCATCCCAAGGTTTCTCATTCCATTCCGGAAATTAAGCACTAAAGGTCCTTATGCTCCACGAACAAATATTAAACTGGGATATGACATCCTGAACAGGAAGAACCTGTACACAATTAATTCGTACCGTTTTGAATATGGCTATGAGTGGAAGGAAAATATTCAAAAGCAGCACCAGTTATATCCGGTTAGCATTACTTATGCAGAACCACTGAATGTGACACAGGAATTTAAAAACCTTCAGGATTCCATTCCCGGTTTTGAAAGAGCCGTTGAACCACAGTTTATTTTGGGAAGCCGTTATCAGTACATCTATAACCAGCTGGCTAATGATATTCAACCAAAAATGGCCTGGTATTTCAGCGGAATTGTTGATCTGTCAGGAAATATTGCAGGATTGGTTACAGGAGCCAATGTAAAAAAAGGCGATACGGTAAAGATCGGGAACCTGCCTTTTTCCCAATATGTGAAATTAGAAGCCGATGTAAGGAACTATTTAAAAGTAGGCTTGAAATCAACCTGGGTAAACCGTATCAATATAGGCATAGGAAAACCTTATGGCAACTCAGTACAGATCCCTTACATCAAACAATTTTTTATTGGAGGAAATAATAGCCTGAGGGGATTCCGCAGCAGGTCTGTTGGACCAGGAACCTATTTTCCGGATGATGTAAATGACTTTATCCCCGACCAGACGGGTGATATAAAGCTTGAAATGAATTCCGAATTCAGACCGCATATTTCAGGTCCGCTATATGGAGCAGTATTTATTGATGCCGGTAATATATGGCTTGCAAATGATTCTGTATATACCGGAAAGCCAGGCGCAAAATTCACCAGCAGGTTTCTCAGCCAGCTGGCGGTTGATGTAGGTGTTGGTTTAAGACTGGACATTACCATCTTTGTTATCAGGCTGGATGTTGGATTCCCTATTCGTAAACCCTGGGTGATCCCACCCTCTGTAATTCGCCAGATCAGGTTCCGCGATCCTGACTGGAGAAGACAGAACCTTGTTTACAATCTGGCTATCGGTTACCCGTTCTAGGTGAACCGACGAACAAGGAATAAGGAACAGAGGAATGAAGTTGAAATACAGAATGTTGAAATCAGTATCAGGGCATTCTGTTGCTGAATTTTGACTTTATATACTTCCTTCGTCAGCTCATGCTTTTGACTATTGACTATAGACTTCTGTTTTCAGTAATCCAGCAGTTTCTTTATTCTTTCAACCACTTTTTCTGCATTCGGCAGCATAGCTGCTTCCAGACCCATATTCAATGGAACCGCAGGTAAATTCAGCGCACCCAGTACTTCTACTGGTGCATCAAGCCATTGAAAACAATTTTTTGAAATCCGTCCGGCTAATGCTTCAGCAAAAGAATTATTTTGTTGTTCTTCGGTAAGCACCAAACATTTCCCATGTTTTTTTACAGTAGAATAAACAAGGTGTTCGTCAAGTGGAAATAAGGTTCTCAGGTCTATGATCTCCACACATCCATCAAATTTCTTTGCAGCGGCCTTTGCCCAATACACACCCATGCCATAAGTGATGACACAAATACTTTCTCCATATTCAACCTGCTCTTCATTTGCATTCAATATAACTGAGCCTTTACCAAAAGGAAGTATATAATCCTTTGATGGTTCAACAGACCTGGCATCTTCAGTACCAGGAACCTTACTCCAGTACAAACCTTTATGCTCAAGCATTACAACGGGGTTGGGATCATAATAGGCAGCTTTCATCAGTCCTTTCATATCGGCAGCATTAGAAGGGTATGCTATCTTGATCCCTTTAATAGTTAACAGGGTAGATTCAATACTTCCGCTATGATAAGGTCCCCCGCCACCATAGGCACCAATGGGTACCCGGATAATAGTTGATACAGGAAATTTTCCGCACGACAGATAACAGGATTTAGAGATCTCGGTCACCAGTTGATTAAATCCCGGATAGATATAATCTGCAAATTGAACTTCAACTATAGGTTTCACACCCACTGCACTCAATCCAACAGTTGAACCAATGATATACGCTTCCTGAATTGCAGTATTAAATACCCGGTGATCACCAAACTGCTCACCAAGCGTTGCAGCTTCCCGAAAAACCCCTCCAAGCCGTTTACCAACATCCTGCCCATATAAAACACATTCAGGGTTTTCTTCCATAAGTTCACGGATGGCAAACAAGGCTGCATCCACCATGATAACTTTTTCCCTGCCCGCGGGCTGTCTTTCCCCTTTTTCTTCTGTAACTGGTGTTGGAGCAAAAATGTGTTCACTAACACCTGAGGGATCAGGCTCTGGTGAAGCAACCGCCTTTTCAAATTGTTGCCCGATCTCAGATGATACTTCAGCCTCAATCTCATTGAGAAAAGCCTCACCAAAATCATCAACGATAGCCGCTCTTAATTTAGGCAAAGGATCACTGCATGCATGTTTCCGAAGGTCTTCCTCTGTTCTGTAAAATTCCTTGCGCACACCACTGGTATGGTGATTCAATAAACAACATTTAGCATGAACAAGCCATGGCCTTCTATGCTCACGCACATCACTAATTACGTTACGCATGGTATCATAACTTTCAAAAAAATTAGTACCATCAACCCTGATCTTTTGCAGGCCTTTGAATCCCTCTGCAAATTCATAAGCATCCATTGCTCTTCCTTCTTCAGCGGTTACACTAATCCCCCATTCATTATCCTGCACCAGATAAATAATGGGAAGTTGTTTTAATACTGCAAATTGAAATGCTTCACTAACTTCTCCTTCAGTAACACTTGCATCACCTAATGAACAAACAACTACAGGCTTCTGGCCGTCAGTCATTGGGCTTTTGCCAATTGCTTCCAGGTACTGAATACCCTGAGCAATACCGGTTGTAGGTATCACCTGCATTCCGGTTGCACTACTCTGGTGAATGATCCCGGGCTTATCCTTTAATCTTGAATTAGGATGTGAATAATAACTTCTTCCACCGGTAAAAGAATCATCTTTCCTGGTAAGCAATTGCAACATTAATTCAAATGGAGTCCATCCCATTCCAAGCAATAAACTCTCATCCCGGTAATACGGGCTTACCCAGTCCTGCGGCAATAAATTAAAAGCCGTGGCAAGTTGTATAGCTTCATGTCCTCTTGAAGTTGAATGCACGTATTTTGTAACAGGCCTGTTGGCTTCATAGGTTTCTGCCATGATCTTAACACTATACATAAGGCGATAGGTGTGCAGGAGGAGGTTTCTGTCCATGCCCGCTACTACCGCCCCGGGAGGGTAACCCAGGCCGTAATTCCCTTCTGTTGTCTTATCAGTCATTCAACAAAAATAGCTAAGCATATAGTACAAACCCAATAGCCGTTTTTATGTCAGGCATAAAGAGAGATCCTCATCAATCAATATAAAAAAAGGTAATATTGATAATTATGGATAATCCATAAATAAGAAAAGAGCATACGGCAATTCAGTATGCTCTTTTTATAAATTATTGCTCACTTAGTTATCCAGCTATCTTATGAGCAGGGAGTAGTATTATTTAACATCCAGTGTCAGCAAGCTTTCCTTTTCCATGAAGGCTTCAACTTCATCACCTACAACTATTTCACCAACACCTTTTGGTGTACCGGTAAATACCAGGTCGCCTATGTTGATGGAGAAAAAGTTGGATATATAGGAAACGATATAATCAAAATCAAAGATCATATCCTTTGAATTGCCTTCCTGGACAAGTTCCTTATTTTTATAAAATGCAAAAGGGATCTCTTTTTTGTTTTTGATATTTGCCATTGGTATCCACTTACCAACAACTGCAGAATTATCCCAGGCCTTTGCCTTTTCCCATGGTAATCCTTTTTCTTTTAATTCGTTTTGAATATCGCGAGCTGTAAAATCAATACCAGTAGTGATGGCATCATAATATTTGTTGGCGAATTTATCCTGGATGTACTTTCCATTTTTGGAGATGCGCAAAACAAGCTCACATTCGTAATGAAGTTCATTTGTGAACTCCGGATAATAAAATGGAGTATGTGGTTGAAGCAAAGCACTCTTTGGCTTCATAAAAATCACTGGCTCATCAGGTACGTCATTGCCCAGCTCTTTAGCATGTTCTGTATAATTACGGCCTACGCAAAAAATCTTCATACGAAAATTTGGTTTAGAATTTAAATACTAGGGGATACTGATCTGCAATTGTCAAATTGTTTATCCCATATATTTATGGTTTTACACGAGAAGAAGGATTTTACGGGAAAGAAAACAAGTGTTGGTGCGCTAAAGTAAATAATAACTCTTATTTGTCATAACGTAATTTCCACATTGTTGTATTTATTCATTGTATGGGCGATTCCAATTGTAGCAAAAGCTTCAATTACTTCAATACAGGTTCCAATCTTTTGTTTTACAATGGGTTCCTCTTCAGTCATCCATTTTCCTAACACATAGTCCACCTGCATACCTTTAGGAAAATGGTTGCCAATTCCAAACCTGAGCTTAGGGTATTCTGAGGTACCAAGTGATTCTTCTATGCTTTTCAACCCGTTATGTCCGCCCGAACTCCCGCCAGGCCGAAGCCTGATCCTGGACAGCGGAAGGGCCACTTCATCAACTATTGTCAGACTGTTTTCAACAGGAATCTTTTCTTTTTCGCGCCAGTATTTTATCGATTTCCCACTGAGGTTCATCTATGTGGTCGGACACAGCCAAATCCCGATCCTGCCCTTCCATTTTACC
>CBIHLW010000125.1:0-7327 GCA_966210755.1 uncultured bacterium | reverse complement strand
TCCTTTTAGGCGCCCTTTATATTTGCAATTTCTTCTTTGGATTTTCCTGCATCTTCCGCATAATGTTTACGCATGTCCTCAGACACTTCTTTTACAGTGGCATGTCCTTCTACCAAAACAGTTTTTCCAACTATATTTTCCGGCATCAGGAAGGCATGGTCTTTTGCCCTTACCATCATTGAAGTTCCGTCAGCTCTTTGCAGTTTGATCCAGCAGCCTTCTGCTTTGCAAACTTCAATGACCTTTCCTTTAACCTGTCCTTCAAACTTATCATTCACCAGTTTTGATTTTAAATCGTCGGCGCTGACAACATTTTTTTCTTCTGCTACAGTTCCGTAAACAACTCCTTTGGCTGCCTGGGTTTTTTCTTTTTCATGCATTTCCTGTGCGCCGGCAGCAATAGTAAACAGGACCAGGGCAGAGAACATTAGCTTTTTCATTGTTCAGGTATTTTTGTGAATTCAAATATAATGATCGTTAGGTTATGAGGTTGCCTCGATAGATGGCGTTACACGAAGTTTAGGAATGTATTGTGGAATGGCAAGGAGAAAAAAACCTTTTTTCGCGGGGAAAATTCCCAAAAATAATTCCCAATTATTTTCGTAATTTATGCTAAAATTATTAGCTTCGCGGGCAGGAAATAAAAAATAGAGATGGGCAGATACCATAACTTAGGGCCATCTTTCTCCTAACTCATTCAACGAAAAAAATATGTCAAATTCAGAAAAATTAAAAGCACTGAAATTAACCATGGACAAGATCGATAAGGATTTTGGAAAGGGCAGTGTTATGATGATGAACGAACGTTCACAGGAACCAATGGATGTAGTTTCAACCGGTTCCATCGGTCTTGATGCCGCTTTGGGAATAGGTGGTCTGCCAAGGGGTCGGGTGATTGAGATTTACGGACCGGAAAGTTCAGGTAAAACCACTATTGCCACCCATGTGATAGCAGAAGCACAGAAAAAAGGTGGCATGTGTGCCATCATAGATGCGGAACATGCTTTTGATTCTTCATATGCACAAAAGCTGGGCGTTGATATTGATAACCTGCTGATCTCACAGCCGGATTATGGTGAGCAGGCATTGGAGATCGCCGACCGCCTGATTCTATCCGGAGCTCTTGATGTGGTGGTTATTGACTCGGTTGCAGCCCTGGTACCCAAAGGGGAACTGGAAGGTGAAATGGGTGATTCTAAAATGGGACTTCAGGCCAGGCTAATGTCGCAGGCTCTTAGAAAACTGACAGCAACCATTTCTAAGACGAATACCATTTGCATTTTTATTAACCAGTTGCGCGAGAAGATCGGCGTAATGTTCGGCAATCCGGAAACTACAACCGGTGGTAACGCATTAAAGTTTTATGCTTCTGTCCGACTCGATATCCGCCGTATGGCTCAGATCAAGGACGGGGATGAAGCCATTGGCAACAGGGTTAAGGTAAAAGTGGTTAAGAATAAAGTGGCGCCTCCATTCAGAACGGCTGAATTTGATATTGTTTTTGGAGAAGGTATTTCCAAGATCGGCGAGATACTGGATATGGGAGTAGAAATGGGAATAGTACAAAAAAGCGGTAGCTGGTTCAGTTATAATGGCGATAAGCTTGGTCAGGGTCGCGAAGCTGTAAAAAGTTTACTACACGACAATACAGCACTGGCGGATGAACTGGAGACAAAGATCAGGGAGAAGATCAAAGAATTACAGACAAGCTGATAAGCATAATAAACAGATTCCCGCCCTTTAAGAGGCGGGAATTTTTTTAGTTACAGGTTTCACAGGTTAATAAGATTGCAGTAAGGTTGGGTTTTTACCTAATCATTAAGCCCTGGAAAAGGCAATGATAAAAATGGATGGATTGGATGTGGGTTGTAAAAGGGTGAAGGTTACGGACTGTGTACGGGATGATCAAAATTTCGCAGATAATTTAAGTCAGAGCCTGAAAAGTGAAGATTCACGTCCTGCTCCATAAATTAATTCATCAACGAAATTCCAATTATCCTTTATCGCAGATCAAGCAGGTAACAGATAAATTATCTTAACCTGTATTGTTATCGACCACGATCAGGGGTATTCAAAAGGATTGAATTCTTTTATAAAGGATTGGATAATACACGAGACTGATGCGCAAGGAACCATTATCTTGTGTCAAACATATTGCCACATATGTACTAGATTGATAATCATCAATTTATGAAGCTGGTGAAAAGGTTTTTTATCCGGGCACCCAGCCGGATTCATTAGTTTTTTATATTTCAGGCATTCTATTTTTGCATCATGCCATTTAAACTCGAATCTTCATATCAGCCTGCAGGAGATCAGCCATCGGCCATTGCCGAACTGACCGCAGGCATTATAAACGGGGACAAGCACCAGGTTTTATTAGGTGTAACCGGGTCGGGTAAAACTTTTACAGTTGCCAACATGATCAGGGATGTGCAACGGCCAACCCTGGTACTGACCCATAATAAAACCCTTGTTGCCCAGTTGTATGGTGAGTTCCGCCAGTTTTTTCCTGATAATGCGGTTGAATATTTTGTTTCTTATTATGATTATTACCAGCCGGAAGCCTACATGCCTACCACCGATACTTATATTGAAAAGGACCTGAATATAAACGAGGAGCTGGATAAACTCAGGCTGAGGGCAACAACATCTTTGTTGTCCGGTAGAAGAGATATTATAGTTGTGGCCAGTGTGAGTTGTATTTATGGCATGGGAAATCCAACGGATTATGAAAGTGGGATCGTAAGGATCTCAAAGGGAGATAATATTTCAAGACAGGGCTTCCTGCATGCGCTTGTGAATTCTTTATACAATCGCACTTCGATAGAATTTAACCGGGGCACGTTCAGGGTGAAAGGTGATACGGTAGATATTAACCTACCCTATGTGGATTATGGATACAGGGTTACATTTTTCGGGGATGAGATTGAAGAGATTGAAAGTATTGATGTGCAGAATGGAAAAAGAATTGGCAAGCTGAATGATGCAGCCATCTTTCCTGCAAATTTATACGTGGCGCCAAAAGACATTATCAATGATGTAATGTATGAGATACAGGATGAGATGAATGCCCAGGTGGATTATTTTAAAAGTATTGGAAAGTTTATTGAAGCTCAAAGAATAAAAGAACGGGTTGAGTATGATATTGAAATGATCAGGGAACTTGGTTTTTGTAATGGCATTGAAAACTATTCAAGATTTTTTGACAGGAGAGATCCAGGCACCAGGCCTTTTTGCCTGCTCGATTATTTTCCAAAAGATTTTATTTGTGTGATAGACGAGAGTCACCAGACCATTCCACAGGTAAGCGGGATGTACGGCGGTGACCGGAGCAGGAAGCTAACGCTTGTTGATTATGGCTTTCGCCTGCCATCGGCACTGGATAACCGTCCATTGAATTTTCATGAATTTTCCAGCCTGTTGAACCAGGTAGTTTATGTAAGTGCAACACCCGGAGATTACGAACTGGAACAAACCGGCGGCGTAGTGGTGGAACAGGTGGTAAGACCAACAGGATTACTGGAACCGCCCATTGAGGTTCGTCCAAGTGTTAACCAGATAGACGACCTCCTTGATGAAATTGATAAAAGGGTTAAGAAAGGAGACAGGGTATTGGTGACCACACTTACAAAGAGAATGGCCGAAGAAATGGATAAGTATCTGAAACGGATTGACATCAGGTCGAAATACATACACAGTGAAGTAGATACCCTTGAGCGTATAGAAATATTGCGCGACCTGCGTTTGGGTAAGATAGATGTATTGGTAGGCGTGAATTTACTTAGGGAAGGCCTTGACCTCCCTGAAGTTTCCCTTGTGGCTATTCTGGATGCCGATAAGGAAGGATTTCTCCGCAATGAAAGATCACTTACGCAAACCGCAGGACGGGCAGCAAGAAATGTTGACGGACTCGTAATTTTCTATGCTGATACCATGACGGAAAGTATGCAAAGGACCATTGATGAAACCAACAGAAGGCGGGAAAAACAGGTTGCATACAACATCATAAACAATATAACGCCAACGACTGTACGAAAATCAATTGCGCAGGTTATGGCACAGACTTCAGTGCTGGATATCAAGGGTTATGACCCCGACTCGCCTTATGCCGTGGATGAAATAATTACAAGAGCTGCCGAGGATGAACCGGAATACACCACCATTCCACAGCTGGAAAAAATAATATCCAGGACAAAAAAGGATATGGAGAAGGCAGCAAGGGATCTGGATTTTATGGAAGCAGCCCGATTGAGAGACGAGATGTTTTCCCTGCAGAAAAAACTGGAAAAAATGAAATAACTCTTAGATCTACGTGTTGGTTATACGTGATTTTTCGCATTTTTTTAAAATATATGAGGAATAGGTTGCATTTGGCATGAGCAGTTTTTATTTTGTCCGCCGAACCAACACAAATCCTATTTTATGAAAAAGCGTATTTCCAGGGTACTCAATTTTTTTGCATTCAACTTACTCTTCTTCGCACTTTACCTGAATTTTATTCACAAAGACAGTTCTTCCACTTCTGTTCCTGTACAAAAACATGCAGCCACAACTGCTAAGGGAACCGTATTGGTAGATAATCCGGAAGCGTACATATTGAAAGCAAGAAAAAATGAGTCTGCCACAGTGCAGATACAAACTAACTGATCAAGATTTTTACTAACCCACTCATTTTTATTTTTTTATTTAATGTAAAGCAGCCCCATAATTTGGGCTGTTTTTTTTATTACTTGAAATGTAGCCATTAGCCATGCCGATACCCAATGGCAGGAAGATCTGAAACGATCTGCCCGGATAAAGGCCAACAGCCTGAAGCTTGTTCACAACATGTATTTTTGCGTCATGAACAAGCGCCTTTTCCTCCTCGATGCCTATGCACTAATTTTCAGGGCTTACTATGCTTTGATCCGTAATCCCAGGATCACTTCAAAAGGAAAGAATACCAATGCCCAGTTTGGGTTTACCAATACAATTCTTGAGTTGATCAACAATCAAAAGCCTACACATATGGCTGTTTGCTTTGATACGGCTGCACCCACTGAACGACACACTGAATTTGTAGAATACAAGGCCAACCGGCAGGAAACGCCGGAAGACCTGACCGCTTCTATCCCGGATATCAAAAGAATTATCAGCGGGTTGAATATCCCTGTTATTGAAAGTGACGGCTATGAGGCTGATGATGTAATTGGAACCCTCAGCAAACAGGCGGAGCAGCTGGGGTACGAAGTGTATATGGTAACGCCAGACAAGGATTATGGACAGCTTGTTAGTGATAAAATAAAGATTTATAAGCCAGGTTACCAGGGTGGTGATGTGGAGATCATGGGGCCAAAGGAAGTATGTGAAAAATGGTGCATTGAATCTGTGGATCAGGTTATTGATATACTTGGACTGATGGGAGATGCCGTTGATAACATCCCGGGTATTGCAGGCGTTGGACAAAAAACGGCATGTAAACTTCTTACTGAATATAAAACACTTGAAAATGTTCTGGCAAATGCAGATAATATCAAAGGAGCGTTAGGTGAAAAGATAAGGAAAGGAAAAGATGATGCGATCATTTCGAAAAAACTGGCAACCATTATTACTTCTGTGCCGGTAGAATTTCATGAAGAAAATTATCTGATCAGGGAATTGAACAGGGATGCGCTTAAGGAGATATTCAATGAACTGGAATTTAAAAATATTTCCAGAAGGGTCTTTGGCGATGAACCGGGAGCAGACGGAACGCCTTCTAAAAAAACGTCAAACGGAGTTCAGGCCGATCTTTTTAGTAATGCATCAGGTGCAACTGAAGCGCCTGAAGTAATATCGGTTGTACAACCAGCAAATAACATTCATAATACACCCCATGAATATGAACTGGTGGAAAGCGATGCAGAATTTAAAGCACTGATTGATACTTTGCAACAACACAATGAGATCTCTTTTGATACGGAAACAACGGCCATTGATGCCAACGATGCCGACCTTGTTGGATTAAGCTTTTCAATAAAGCCACACCAGGGATGGTATGTACCCGTTCCCTGCGATGACAAAGTGCAGGCGAAGCAAATCATTTCAAGATTTCTTGGTTTATTCAATGATGAAGGCAAGACCTGGATCGGGCATAATATAAAATATGACCTGCTGATGTTGAAATGGTATGGCTTTGAATTGAAAGGAAAAATATTTGACACCATGCTGGCTCATTATCTGATAGAGCCCGATGGTAAAAGCAATATGGACTGGCTGAGTGCAAAGTATCTTAATTATGAACCCATTCATATTGAAGAACTGCTTGGTAAAAAAGGAAAGAGCCAGCTTTGTATGAAAGACATCGATGTTGAAAAAGTAAAGGAATATGCCGCTGAAGATGCGGATGTTACCTATCAGTTCAAAAGCATTTTTGTTCCCAGGCTAAAAGAATTTCAGGTAGAGCGGATCTTTACTGAAGTTGAAAATCCACTTGTACCTGTATTGACAGATATGGAATATGAGGGCATAAGGATCGATGTCGGTTTTTTGAATGAATATTCCCGCGTATTGGAAATAGAAGCCAGGGTTCATGAAGAAAAGGTATATGAATCCTCGGGTGTCCGTTTTAATCTTGGATCACCGAAACAATTAGGTGAGGTTTTATTTGAAAAATTAAAGCTCGATCCAAAAGCAAGGAAAACTAAAACCGGTCAGTATGCAACGGGGGAAGATGTATTGAGAAAACTTGCCGTACTGCATCCTGTGGCTGATGATATACTGGCTTACAGGGAATACACCAAGTTAAGATCAACTTATGTAGATGCCCTGCCATTGCTGATCAATAAAAAAACAGGAAGGGTTCATACTACTTATGGTCAGGCGGCGGTGGTGACCGGAAGACTGAATAGCAATAACCCCAATCTTCAGAACATACCCATCCGGACAGACAGGGGCCGGGAGATCAGGAAGGCATTTATTCCACGCGATGACAACCATGTGCTGGTGAGTGCGGATTATTCGCAGATCGAATTAAGGATCGTTGCTTCAATAAGTGCAGATCCTGTAATGTGTGAAGCCTTCCGAAACAATAAGGATGTTCATACGGCAACAGCAGCAAAAGTGTATGGCGTGGAAGAAGAAGCGGTAACCAAAGAAATGCGGCGCAAGGCCAAGAGTGTGAACTTCGGTATCATCTATGGACAGGGTGCATTTGGTCTGGCCGAGAATCTTGGCATCAGCCGCAGCGAAGCCAAGACCATCATTGATAATTACAAGAAAGAGTTTGCGGGCATCACAAAATATATGGATGATACGGTGAATTACTGCCGTGAACATGGTTATGTGCAAACTATACTCGGAAGAA
>CBIHLW010000124.1:0-7357 GCA_966210755.1 uncultured bacterium | reverse complement strand
GAGTACAGAAATAATTCCGGGAATGAATGCAATGAAAAAGATCTCTCTGTAATATCCGGGGTAGATCATTAAAAAGATCAAAGCAAGGGTGGGGCCTATTGCCGCACCCAGCGTATCCATGCTCCTGTGAAATCCAAATACTCTGGCCTTGGTTTGGGGTGTTGCATGTTGAGATAAAAGAGCATCCCTGGCACCTGTTCTCAATCCCTTTCCCAGTCGGTCCTGGATCCTTACAAAAAAAATCCATACAGGCCAGGTAAATAAGGCCATCATGGGTTTGGAAGCAGCGCTGAAAAAATACCCCCATTTTATATATGGGATGCGCAAGCCTTCTTCATCGCTGCGTTTTGCGAAATAGCCCTTGCTTAATCCGGCAGTGAAATTTACCATACCCTCCAGTATCCCTATCAGCAAAACCGAAAACCCTATTTCTTTCAGGTATACAGGTATCACCGGATAAAGCATCTCGCTTGCTACATCTGCAAACAAACTTACCAGGGATAAAATGAGAATGGTGCGGTTGATGATTTTCATCAAAGTAAAACTAGTTGATAAGTTTACAGATTTAATGGATGGTTGGGCCATTTCATACAAACCCTGGCCTCTGCCATTTGCCAATAGCTTCCTAAATCCTTGATTCACTGAAAAAAATATATACTCCGGGATCTTATTTACTTTGACATTTCAATTTATTTCCACCAATTTTGCAGACAACCTTCAAAAAACATAAATCCAATACAGAAGCATGGGACTATTTAACTGGTTTACACAGGAGATAGCGATAGATTTAGGAACTGCCAATACCCTGATAATCCACAATGACGAAGTCGTAGTGAATGAACCCTCTATCGTTGCCTTGAACCGCAACAACCCAAAAGAAGTCCTGGCCGTAGGCAAGCGCGCCCTGATGATGCATGAAAAAACCCACGAAAGCATTAAAACAGTCAGACCTCTTAAAGATGGTGTGATCGCCGATTTTAATGCTGCTGAGCTGATGCTCCGTGAAATGATCAAAATGGTTTATCCCAAAAAACCTTTATTTCCTCCAAGCTGGCGTATGATGATCTGCATTCCCTCCTCTATTACGGAAGTGGAAAAGCGGGCTGTACGGGATAGCGCTGAGCAGGCGGGGGCCAAGGAAGTTTACCTCATACACGAACCCATGGCAGCAGCGCTGGGTATTGGTATTGATGTGGAAGAACCCGTTGGAAATATGATCATTGATATTGGTGGTGGAACCACTGGTATTACCGTGATTGCCCTGGCAGGAATTGTTTGTGATCAATCGATCCGTATAGCCGGTGACGAATTCACAGCCGATATCATGGAAGCCCTCCGTCGTTATCATTCCCTGTTGATAGGTGAAAGAACTGCAGAACAGATCAAGATCCAGATCGGAGCTGCCATGAAGGATATTGATAATCCTCCCGACGATCTTCCTGTAAATGGTAGAGATCTTGTAACGGGTATTCCCAAACAGATCATGGTAAGTTACCAGGAAATTGCGGAAGCACTGGATAAGAGCATTTTTAAAATGGAAGAAGCCATATTAAAAGCGTTGGAACAAACACCTCCCGAACTGGCTGCCGATATTTACCGTCGCGGTTTGTACCTCACAGGTGGTGGAGCTTTGTTAAAAGGCCTTGACAAAAGGTTAAGCCAAAAAATAAAATTGCCTGTTCATGTTGCTGACGATCCGCTGAAGAGCGTGGTTCGTGGCACAGGATTGGCTTTAAAAAATTATGACCGTTATCCTTTTGTGATGCGATAAAAAGCTTCGAGCTGTGAGCTGCGGGTTTCGGGAACAAGGACTCGGCCACTCGCAGCTCGCAACTTATAGCCCATAGCTGTTCATGCGTAACATCTTCCTTTTCATCAGGCGTTATTTTACCTTCCTGGCATTTGTAGTGCTGCAGGTGTTTGCGCTTTGGATGTTTTTTAAGTTTAACAAACTTCACCAGGCTGCTTTTCTTGGTGTTGCCAGTGAAATTACCGGCAGGGTAAATACCCAGGTGGATAAGCTGGATGATTATTTTAACCAGGGTGAGGAAAATAAGCGGGTTCACCGGATGAATGATTCCTTACTCAACCTGCTGCCATCCAATTTCTTTTTCCCCGATACATCTGAATCGCTGGTTATTGATTCCATACGCATTGATACTACAGTTGGCATAAGGCGTTATGTATGGAGAGATGCCAAAGTGGTTTATAATGATCTGAATTCCCAGAAAAATTACCTCCAGATTGACCGGGGATCCAGATATGGCATCAGGGATAATATGTCGGTTTTAAGTTCTGATGGCGGTGTTGTTGGCCAGGTAGTGAACGTAAGTCCTAACTTCAGCGCGGTAATGACCCTGTTGCATGTTCAGAGTTCGGTAAGTGCTGCCCTTAAAAGAACAGGAGATGCAGGGCGCATCAGGTGGGATGGACATGATAAGAGATTTGTGACCATGGAAGGCATTGGTAAAAGTGTGGAAGTAAAAATTGGAGATACCATTCTAACCAGTAAATATTCCTATAATTTCCCGCCCGATAAAATGATCGGTACCATAGCGGAAGTAAAAAGTGATCCCGCTACCGGTTTTTACCTGTTAAAGGTCAAAACAGCGGTGAACTTTGGAAACATCCAGCAGGTATTTGTGGTGGAGAACCTGCAGCGCAGTGAGCAGGTGCAGTTGCTCAGGGATACAGAAAGAAAAGTAGATCAACAAAAAACAGCAACTAATTGAGCGACCTGGTAAAAAATATATTCCGGCTTCTTGTGTTTATTCTTGTTCAGGTTTATATACTTGATAAAATTCACCTTCACAGGTTTGTGATTCCGGTACTTTATTACATTTTTATTCTCTGGCTTCCCTTCAGCCTTACCAGGATATCACTTCTTTTCATTGGTTTTGTTACGGGTCTGATGCTGGATTATTTCACAAATACTCCGGGTTTACATGCGGCTGCCTGTATATTAATCGCATATGCGAGGCCCTTTGTAATCAACCTGCTTATTCCTAAGGATACGGCCGAATTCAATTACCGTGAACCTTCGCCCAGGGCCATGGGATGGGCGCCTTATACGGTATATGCTTTGGTGCTCACCGTTCTGCACCATTCCTATATGTACCTGCTTGAATGGCTTGATCTGGGCAATATGATCGCTTTTCTGATTAAAGTTGGTGCCACTACCGGTATCAGCATGCTATTGATATTTACAGTAGAATTATTGTTTCCCCGAAAAGTAAAATTCAGGACGAACACAGCGTGAGGATGTCGGCAAAGGGATGGTGGCTGGAAATGAATGAATAAGCGCATGCTGATATTTCAGGAAGATAATTTTCCCGCGTGGCTGAGAAATTCAATTTTTGGAAAAAATAACCAAATCTTTATTGATCTTCCTTGAAATCATCAATGCTTTGAATCAAATTTGTATAGCATTTGCTATAAGTATTCAATCTCCTCAGAATAATTTTAACCTGTGTTCAACCAATCTAGAAGTTACATCATAAGGATCCTTTTCGTAATTGCCTTTCTGGTAATGATCGTGCAGTTATTCAACCTGCAGGTGATGTCGAGTGAGTACAGCATCCTCGCTGAACAAAATGCCCTGATCCGGAAAACAATTTACCCCGCAAGGGGAGAGGTGTTTGACAGGAACGGAAATACCATAGTAAAAAATACCCTCATGTTCGATCTGATGGTCACCCCATCGGAAGTAAAGGGACTTGATACCGCTTATCTCTGCAAACTGCTTGAGATTAATACCGAGGAGTTTAACCAGAAAATGCTCAATGCCATCATTAAAGGTGGCCGTACAAGAGCATCTGCATTTGAAGACCTGCTCACGCCCGATAAATATGCAAGGCTGGAAGAAAATATGTGGAGGTTTGGAAACGGCTTTTTTTTACAGGAAAGGCCGGTAAGAGATTATCCATATAATGCCGGAGCACATTTTATGGGGTACATAGGTGAGGTGGATAAGAACATTATTGAACGTTCGGATTTTTTTTACCAGCCAGGTGATTACATTGGCAGAACAGGTCTTGAATCGTATTATGAAAGTATCCTGATGGGAAAACGCGGGGTTCAGTATCTTATTAAGGATAATAAGAACCGTGTACAGGGATCGTATGCAAACGGTGAAATGGATGAACCGGCAACTGCAGGCAGGGCCCTGAATACCTATGTTGATATAGAATTGCAACAGCTGGCTGAAAAATTAATGAATGAAAAAGTGGGAGCTATTGTGGCCATTGAACCTAAAACAGGTGGCATACTCACCATGGTATCAGGACCTAATTTCAATCCGGAAGCATTAACGGGTCCGAATTTCAGAAAAACCTATGCAAAATTTGTACTTGACGTATCGCGGCCCTTATTGAACCGGGCCATCAAAGGACAGTATCCTCCGGGCTCAACTTTCAAACCATTACAGGGCCTCGTTACCCTCAATGAAGGATTGATCACACCTTCATTTGGTTATCCATGCACTGGAAGGTATTATGCCTGTGGCCATGGTAAGCCTGCATGTACACATAATAATGCAGGCCATGCTGCCAACCTGAGGCTGGCCATAGCCAATTCCTGTAACTCCTATTTTACGCACCTGTACAGGATGACAGCAGATAATCCCAAATACGGAAATGTAAAAGACGGTTATCAGGTATGGAAGGAATATATGAATGCCTTTGGTTTGGGCATTCGCCTTGGTGTGGACCTGCCAAGTGAAGACAAGGGTAATATTCCTGATTCATCAGATTACAACAGGGAATACAGGAATGTATGGAATTCCTGTACAAATCTTACACTTGGTATAGGACAGGATAAAATGACCTCAACTCCTTTGCAATTGGCCAATGCCATGTGCATTATTGCTAATAAAGGATATTATTTTACGCCGCATTTTGTAAAATCCGTTGAACAGGAATCTGAAGAAGATACATTATTACAGCCTTTCAGGATAAAGCATGAGCCATTGACACATATCTCAGATTCAGCCTTCAATGCGGTTATATGGGGAATGCAGGATGTGGTTGACAGGGGAACAGCTTATTCGGCCAGGGTTCCGGGTATCAATATCTGCGCTAAGACCGGTACTGCCCAGAACTTTCGCATCATCAGGGGAAAAAGAATTGAACTGAATGAGAATTCCATGTTCGTTGCCTTTGCGCCAAGGGAAAATCCACAGATCGCCATTTGCGTTGTGATAGAAAATGCAGGTTATGGCTCTACTTCGGCAGCACCTATCGCATCTTTACTGATTGAGAAATACCTGAATGATACACTTAGAACTGAAAGTGTTAAAAAGGCCGATGAACTTTCTAAAAAGAATCTCATGCCGGCCATACTGGCGGTTGAACAATATATTTACGATTCAACAAGGGCGGAAGAGTGGGCAAAAAAATATGGTGACAGCACTATGTTAAGAAGATATTTAAGAAAAGGTGCCACTGCACCTAAAAAAGATACCGTACCTCCGGCACGTACTGTTTATAAACAGGAGGATATGATATTACCAGGAAGGGAAATTGTTTTGAAACAGAAAAGGAGCCGTACATAATGAACAGGCAACAACCCGGCATTTCAAAAGGCCTCGACTGGAGCCTGATATGGTTATACCTTTTACTGGTTGCCATAGGTATCATGGCTATTTATGGTGCCACCTGGCGTGAGGGTGAAAATATTTCCAGTTTCCTTTCCTTCAAAACTGATTACAGCAAACAGTTTTACTTTTTCCTGATAGCAGGTGTGCTGGCTATTTTTATTTTGTTGACAGATAGTAAATTTTTTCCCGCTACTGCTAATCTCTGGTATGCCATCGGTATTTTCTTATTGATCCTTGTTTTTCCATTTGGAGCCGAAGTAAAAGGCACCAAATCCATTATCAGGCTTGGAGGCTTCCAGTTTCAGCCCGCAGAATTCTGTAAGGTTTGTGTCTGCCTTGCATTAGCAAAATATCTATCCCTGCCCGACCAGGATTTTTCAAAAACAAGATCACAGTTAATTGCCACTGCCATAGCATTGTTGCCTGCAATAATGAGCATCATGCAAAGTGAAACCGGCCTGGCGCTGGTTTATTTTTCATTTTTTATAGTTATGTACCGTGAAGGTTTGCCGGCTACCATTCTTATTGTTGGTTTTTCCATTGCGGTTCTTGTGGTAGCCACCCTACTTGTAGATAAATATATACTTGCAATAATTATTCTTGGCATCACGCTATTCGTTGCTTATTTGTATTCAAGACAGATCAGACGGGATAAAACTGTTTTGCTGAAGTTCTTGCTTGTAGGTGCATTGTGTATAGGCATCCAGCTTTTTGGTGTGCCCTTTCTTTTTAAATCCGTATTAAAACCTTACCAGGTTGAAAGAATATTCAGTACAATTGGAAGAGATGTGCCAAAAGAGTATATGGAACCGGATGACCTTCGAAGGCTTGAAGTTGAAAAGATAAGGAAGGATGATGCTACAGATTATAATGTCAGACAGTCAAAAATAGCCATTGGTTCAGGTGGGGTTACCGGAAAGGGCCTGTTAAAGGGCACCCAAACACGCTATGATTTTGTTCCTGAACAAAGAACCGATTTTATCTTCTGTACCATTGGCGAGGGCTTTGGATTTATTGGTACCACTGCAGTGCTTGTAATTTATTTACTGCTTCTTTTCAGGATCGTAGCTGTAGCCGAACGCCAGCGAAGTGTGTTCAGCCGTTGCTATGCCTATGGCGTTGTTTCTGTTTTCTTCTTTCATATTGTCATAAACATTTGCATGACCATTGGCCTTGCGCCGGTTATTGGTATACCACTTCCATTCATCAGCTATGGCGGAACTGCACTGATCACCTTTACCATTTTGTTGTTCATACTGATCAGGCTCGATGCCGACAGGCAGATGGTGCTGAGATAGGGAATATCGAAAAAGGAACAGAAGAAGTAAAAAAGTAGGGCCATGCCAAAGAATGGCTCTTTTGCATATCAAATAACCGTTATCTCTGTAGCCATTCGCCGGCATGGCCGGGTTGAATATTGAACAAGGAACAAGGATTGGTGATTTGTGAAGGGAGGAACCGGCGGTTTATGTTTGATCTTTTAGGTGTTTTGACGATTGGAATATTGAAAAAGGAACAGAAGAAGTAAAAAAGTAGGGCCATGCCAAAGAATGGCTCTTTTGCATATCAAATAACCGTTATCTCTGTAGCCATTCGCCGGCATGGCCGGGTTGAATATTGAACAAGGAACAAGGATTGGTGATTTGTGAAGGGAGGAACCGGCGGTTTATGTTTGATCTTTTAGGTGTTTTGACGATTGGAATATTGAAAAAGGAACAGAAGAAGTAAAAAAGTAGGGCCATGCCAAAGAATGGCTCTTTT
>CBIHLW010000123.1:0-7413 GCA_966210755.1 uncultured bacterium | reverse complement strand
ATCTGATTCGGAGAAGCCATTTACATCCAGTGAAGGCCGGAACCTGGCCCTGATCAATGCAATTAACAAACGCAACCAACGCATGATTCATTTTTAATATGCCGGTAAAAAATTATTACAACTGTGTGTGACATCCGACAACTACCTAAATTTATGCATGAATATTGATCTTACATACAGGTAAAATCTAATTGAATTTTAATTTTTTATAAGGCCAGAAAGTTTATTTTGCCAGGAAATTTTAATTTACCTGGTAATTATTAATGTTGCAGTGAACAAGATCACTTTAAGGAAACATGGGAATGGATTTATTTGGAGCCGATAAGATACCCTATAACAGGATCATTGACATTGAAAGAGATTCAGCGGACCTTATTATTTATGCCATACCGGCTATGGCCTTCTTTACCTTCCTTGAAGTGTGGTATACATGGAAAACTGAAAAGAAGTCCTACCACACCAAAGAAGCCTTTGGATCTCTGTTTGTGGGCCTAGGCAATGTGGCCATCAACCTGGCTTTTAAAGTAGGGCTGATCTACGGAACAGTATTCATTTACAATCTGGTTCCCTGGAGAATGTCCATGAACTGGTGGACCATCATACCCTGCATCTTACTCTATGATTTCTGTAGCTACTGGGCCCACAGGGTTTCTCATTTCAACCGATTTTTCTGGGCAACACATGTAGTTCATCATACGGCAGAACACTACAACCTTACTGTTTCATTCAGATTAAGCTGGATGCAACATTTTAAATTGCTGTTCTTTCTTCCGCTTGCCATAGCCGGTTTTCATCCTGTAATATTTTTCATAGTTCACCAGATCGGCGTGTTATTTCAGTTCTGGCAACACACTGAGGTAATCAGGAAACTACCCCGTTTTGTAGAATGGCTGATAGTTACGCCTTCCAACCACAGGGTGCACCATGGTTCGGATGAGAAATACCTCGATAAAAATTTTGGGGTGATCTTTATATTCTGGGACAGGTTACTGGGCACCTACCAGAAAGAAGAAGAAAGACCCACCTATGGCATTACAAATAAAATAGAACCACGCCTTGATCCAATTTATCTTAATTTTCATGAGTATAAGGATATGATAGACGATGTAAAGAAGGCCGGGTCGCTGAGAAAAAAATTATTTTATGTTTTCGGACGGCCTTCTGAAATTGCGGTAGATAAGAAAAACAGATCCCTTCATGGAAAATGATACTCCCGGAAATATAAGTCTGCTTTTATTTGATGTATATGGAACGTTACTCGACATGAGTGATGTAAAAAGAAAAGTAAATAAACTGCTAGACAGTAAGAGAGGATATATTCTGTGGTCAGAAACTTTGATGCATTACTGCATGGTTGAAAATGCAACCGCCCGGAATAATTTTACAGATATTGCAAGGGCTGCCATGAAAATGACCTGCAAATCACTCGAGGTTGAATTTACCAATGATGGGTTCGAAGAAATATTTGAGTTATTCAAACACCTTCCTTTGCAGGAGGGTGCCAAGGAAGGCCTCTCCCAGTTGCAGGATAAAAATTTCCGGTTTATAGCGCTTACCAATTTTCCCGCCTCTACTGTTATTGAACGAATGGAAAGAACCGGGTTGATCTCTTATTTTGAAAAGATTATTACCGCTGAAGAAACCCGCAAGTATAAACCTGATGCTGAAGCGTACAATTTTGCAACTAAATATGCAGGGATTGAAAACCACAGGTCAATTATGATTACTTCGCATGGCTGGGATATTTGCGGAGCCATGTTTGCCGGTCTGCAATCGGCTTATATAGAAAAAGGCGGTGAAATTTTATATCCACTGTCGCCAAAAGCCCAGTACTCGGCTAAAGACCTATCTGTACTTGCCCGGCAGTTAACAAAATAAATTGGCCCGGTCATATTAAAATCAGCGGGCACGACAAACCACGCAGCTCAACCTTTTATCATATTGAGCATCCCTCTTCCCGTTGAAGTTTTACATTTGCCCTACAAAATTTGAATATGAAACGATTTGTCTTGTCAGGATTTATTATTGCCATGTCTTTTTTATTGAATGCTCAAAATCTTCCGCAGGAGGTTCAGCCTGTTGAATACAGGGCTACTGCTGAAAGGATCAATAACCTTGTACATACAAAACTGGATGCCAGACTTGATTTTCCTCAATCGCAGCTCCAGGGCAAAGTGTGGATCACTTTGAAACCTCATTTTTATCCAACAGATTCTTTATTACTCGATGCAAAAGGAATGGACATCAAAGAAGTGGCGATTGTAAAAAATGGAAAAAACAAGCCATTAAAATACAGTTATGATAAGATGTTGCTGGATATAGACCTGGATAAAACCTATAAAAACAATGAATCCTATACAGTCTATATTTCCTATACAGCCAAACCTAATGAATACACCGGCAGGGGCAGTGCAGCAATAACTGATGCGAAAGGACTTTATTTTATTGACCCCCTCGGTAAGGAGGACAACAAACCAACACAGGTGTGGACACAGGGGGAAACCGAAGCCACATCAGTATGGGTTCCCACCATTGACAGGCCTAACCAAAAGACCACACAGGAGATCATGCTCACCGTACCTTCAAAATTTGTAAGCCTGAGCAATGGTAAATTGATAAGCCAGAAAAAAAATGCCGACGGTACCCGTACCGATCACTGGAAAATGGAACATCCTCACGCCCCTTACCTCTTTTTTATTGGTGCAGGGGATTTTGCAGTAGTGAAAGACCAGTATAAAGGAAAGGAAGTTAATTATTATGTTGACAGGGAGTATGGGCCTGTAGCCAGAAAGATATTTGGAATGACACCGGAAATGATGGGGTTCTTTTCACGGATTACAGGTGTTGAATATCCATGGGTGAAATACAGTCAGATGACTGCGCATGACTACGTAAGTGGTGCTATGGAAAACACTACGGCCACCTTACACAGCGATGTATCGCAACAGGATGCCCGGGAATTAACAGATAAAAACCGCTGGGAAGAAGTAATTGCACATGAATTGTTCCACCAATGGTTTGGTGATTATGTAACCACTGAAAGCTGGAGCAATCTTACACTTAATGAAAGCTTTGCAACACTTGGCTCACAATTGTGGAATGAATACAAATACGGGAAAGATGCCGCAGATGAAGAAAGGTACAATTCCGTTAATGGTTATCTCAATAGCAGGAGTGAAAACAAACCACTTGTACGTTTTCATTACAGGGATAAGGAAGACATGTTTGATGCAGTGAGTTATAATAAAGGTGGCGGCATTTTGCAGATGTTGAGAAATTTTATTGGAGAAGACGCATTCAATAAATCCATGAACCTGTTTCTTACTTCAAATAAGTATAAGGCTGCAGAAGCACACCAGCTACGGCTGGCTTTTGAAGAAGTAACGGGGAAAGACCTGAACTGGTTTTTTAACCAATGGTATTTTGGTGCGGGACATCCGGATCTTAATATCAATTATCATTATGATGAGCAGGCAAAGCTGGTAAGCGTGATTGTTGAACAAAAGCAGGAAGGGAATATTTTTGAACTGCCCGTAAAAATTGATGTATGGCATGGCAATATGCCTATGCGGCACACGGTGTGGGTAGATAACAGGATAGATACCTTCACTTTTACTTCCATGTCAAAGCCGGACTTCATCAATTTTGATGCGGATAAAATACTGATCGCGAAAAAAACTGAAAACAAATCCCTTGATGAATACCTTGCACAGTATAAGAATGCCAGGAATTATATTGACAGAAGGGAAGCTATAGATGCTGCGCTTGATAAACAGGAAGAAATAAAGGCAGTTGCCCTGCTTACTGCGGCCTTGAAGGATCCTTATGGTCCATTGCGTGAATATGTACTCTCCAACCTTGATATGAGTCTGGAACAGGTTAAAACTTCAATGCGCGGCCATTTGATTGAGTTGTCTCAAAAAGACAATTACAGATTGGCTAAAGCCGCAGCCATTTCCAAGCTGGGTAATTACAGGGATGCTGCTTATGCATCCATTTTCCGGAAAGCCATTAATGATTCATCCTATACGGTAGCCGGCAATGCATTGGAAGCTTTAAATAAAATAGATACAGCATCAGCCTACAGGGAGGCGGTCCGGTTGTCGGCCCTGACTGCTAAAGGAAAGCTCTCAACTGCTATTAAAACCATTTTGAGTTCCCGGGATGCCAGTGCCGGTGATCAACTTGTTCAGGACTTTATAGACCTTCCATTTGGCCAGGAAAAATTCCAGGCGCTGCAGGGTTTATTTGATTTTATGGCTTCAACCAATAATCTTCAGCAGTTTAAAAAATCTGTGGACGCCATTATTACTTTGCAGGGGCAGATCCCTGAGCAATTCCGCGAACAGATCAATCCGGCATTGAATGCAGCGCTGAGAGAAATACAAAAAGAAAAACTGGCAAATGGCCTGAAAGAGCAGGCAGCATATATTGATTCAAAATTGCCGAAAGAAAAAGGATTTTAATAAAGCAACCCGCGGGGCAGGCATATCAGCCCCGCGGTTTATTCTTATTTATATGCGATCTTATCCGGACTCCCATCAGGATCATTAACTGCCGTTGTAGAATATCGCCTTCTTCCACCATTCAACAAGAATAACCCTGCAACATGGGGAGCTGCCATGGAAGTGCCGCTCATTTTTGCGTACAGTCCGCCCTTATAGGTTGACAATATCCTTACTCCCGGTGCAGCATAATCCACCACATCATTTCCGTAATTTGAAAATCCCGCAAAATTATCCAGGCTGTCAATGGCAGAAACCGTATAAATATTATCTCCGTTTACCCTGCCTGGTGAATACTGGTTAGCTGCCTTGCCATCATTGCCTGCTGCAATAGCAATTAAGATGCCTTTTGCAGCCACATTTTGTACCTGCTGGTCCAACAAAGCTGAAACTTCTTCTTCACCAAGACTTAAGTTTACAACATCTCCCGCCCTGGCGTTTGTACCTATATAATTCAACGCCTGTATAAAAGCAGACAAAGTGCCCACACCTTCCTTATTTAATACTTTTAATGAAACCATGCTGGCACCCGATGCCACACCTAGTACACCAATGGTATTATTTTTTGCTCCTATTATTCCCGCAACGTGCGTTCCGTGGCCGTGTTCATCATCAGCAGAAAAAACACCACTTACAAATGAACGGCTGCGCTCCGTGTCTACATTGAGGTCGGGATGTTCGAAATCTATTCCTGTATCAACAACCCAGGCTGTTTTTCCTATTCCATTCCCATATCCTACCTTATTGATATTCCAGGTAAGCAGCCTTGGTTCCACCACAGTAAAACAAGTGCTCAATGCCATGATCCTGTCCGGCTCCACAGCCTGTATGGCCGGATCGTTCTGAAGACTTTCGGCCTGTTCATTCGAAATGGACGCAACAAAACCGATCATATCACCATTGAAAGACTGACGCATGGCCGAAGAAGAAATGTTATGGTCCATTAACACATCACGGCTTTTTTGTGAGATCCTGCCTGAGGAGGCCATACTTACTTCCGTAGAGTTTTTATAGATTACGATATATTGACCGGGTATGATATCGCCGGTTGCAGCAGACCTGGTGGTATAACAATCTTCTTCTTCCTTAAGTTCTTTCGGCTGATCGGATTTTGAACAGCTGGAAATGACCAGCAAGGCTGCTGATAACATGGTAAGTCTGAATAATTGCATAGGAAAATATTGGGTTTGTCTGTTATCGCATTTATAATGCCTTAAAAAGTGAAAACACTTTGCTTTAACGAGTCCTTATGTTAAGGAAGAATTACAAAATATGTGAAGCTGATTTGGGTTTTAAAATCGGAATTAACTGAGAGGTTAAGGCCCCATCATTTTAAATCAGGAATGATTATCCTACCCCCTTAACAGTGCCCGATTGCATTACCTGTGTTCTTTATATCTTTTTGAAGGAATATGCTGATCCAGCAGTTGCATTTCCTTATCGGATAAACCCGGCGCAGATGGTATATGCAATGCTTCTTCCAATTGTTCTTTTGTTCTGATGCCAATGATGGCCGATGTTATAGCGGGGTGTTGAAGTACGTATTGTACTGTTGACTGGAGCTTTGTTCGT
The DNA here is from genome assembly GCA_966210755.1 of uncultured bacterium. Lineage (GTDB taxonomy): Bacteria > Bacteroidota > Bacteroidia > Chitinophagales > Chitinophagaceae > Flavisolibacter. Next base: position 1,336 of record CBIHLW010000123.1, on the reverse strand, counting down.
TTACCGTCAGAAACCTGTGTGATTATTTCTGCAGCCTGTTTTACTTCTTCCAAAGAATGGTCGAGATATGGAGCGGGCGGTTTGTTAATCAGTAAACCCTGTGCGATAGTGCCCCTTGTCATCACAGCAATATTATTTTCATGCAAAAAAGGAAGACTTGTTTCTTCAGGTCTGCGGTCGAGTAAACTATACTGTGTCATTACGCTGACTATGCCGGAACGTTTTACCCATTCCCTGATCACCACCGGCCGGATGGAAGACAAGCCATAATACCTGATCTTGCCTTGTTGCTTCAAAATTTCGAATGCTTCAATGATTTCATCAACCGGATCTTCCATTGTGCCACCATGTAACTGGTAAAGGTCGATGTAATCGGTTTGCAACCGCCGGAGACTTTCATCCGCACATTTCAAAATATATTCTTTACGCGGGTTCCAGTCCCATCAGCTTCCATCTTTTCTCCATTGATTTCCTGCCTTGGTTGCAATGATCACTTTATCCCGGATATTCTTAAATGTTCTACCCAGCAGTTCTTCATTTTTTCCTTTATCATAGAGGTCTGCTGTGTCAAAATAATTGATACCCTGATCTAAAGCATGATGGAGTAAAGATTCATTTCCTTCATTATCCATTTTCAAAGACATACATCCAAACCCTATCCTACTAACTGCAAGGGACGTTCTTCCGAGGTTTTTATATTCCATATTGATCCGGCAAAGCTATGAAGATTGTATTCGTAAAAATTGAGTATTGATTCCTGATATTTAAGAAGTTGCTCCGGTTGCCAGTTCTCCATTCATTTTCCACTTCTAATGTTAAACCCTTTAACATGCTTTATCCGCGAATTCCTCAGTTCATACATCAGCAGGTTGATAAGGATTTGAATGGGTTGCAGCTTTGTGGAAACAAAACCAATTTTTCACCTAACTACTCATTTTTATGAAACGTATCATCACCACATTATTTGCAGCTGTTTTATTATATGCCGGTAAAAGTTCCGCCTCCGACCTTGTTCCTGTTACATTAATGCAATCATTTTTTGAAACATTCACCAATGCCCAGGATGTAAAATGGGAAAAAAGAAGTGGCTACAATATTGCCAGTTTCACAAGAGAGAACATTAAACAGTCTGCTGTTTATTCAGAAGCTGGTCAGCTGATTGCTGTAGCCAGACAAATCAATGAAAAAGAGATCTCACAAAAATTGAAAGCCGATCTTACTGAAAGATTTGAAGGTTATTTTGCCACTACCATATTTGAAATGAAAGACGATACTGGCATATCCTATTTTGCAACTGTTACAAATGGCAAAAAAGAATTAATACTGAAAGCCGGCA
>CBIHLW010000122.1:0-7636 GCA_966210755.1 uncultured bacterium | reverse complement strand
CGTGCTTATCTTTTTTATAGCGGCTGTATTTGGAAATTGTCGGAATTAACTGGTTAGGATCATTTTCATAATCATAAACCTGCGCTGTTTTCAGCCATACATCGTCAACGCCAATATCTTTCGCCATTTTCTTTACTTCTTCTATCTGGTGTTCGTTGTGCCGCACCACCAGGAATTGGAAAATGATGAAAGGAGTTTTACTTTTCAGCTCCCTTTTCCATTTCACGATATTGGCAGCACCTTCCAGAACTTTATTAAGATGACCGCCCACCCGGTATTGCTGATAGGTTTCCTGGGTAGTGCCGTCAATGGAAATGATCAACCGGTCAAGTCCGCTTTCAATTGTTCTTCTGGCATTCGCATCATTGAGATAATGTGCATTGGTTGAAGTGGCTGTATAAATTTTTTTTCCTGATGCATACTTCACCATATCCAGAAAATCAGGATTGAGATAGGGTTCGCCCTGGAAATAAAAGATCAGGTACATAAGGTCTCCTGATATCTGGTCGATCGTTTCAGTGAAAAAATCTTTTTTCAACATACCGGTAGGTCTGGTGAAAGCACGCAAACCACTAGGACATTCCGGACATCTGAGATTGCAGGAAGTTGTAGGCTCAAATGAAATGGAAATTGGATATCCCCATTGTACAGGTTTTTTGATTAACCTGCTTACATGATAACTGCTCCATACCCTGAATGCATTCCATGCACGGCGTGCCGTGAGCTTACCAAGAAAATTCACACTGTCATTCCAATTGAAAGGCATAGGATGCAAGTTAGCCAGCCTTTGGCAAATAGGCAAAGGTCAATAATAATCGCAGCCCGGATAAAAAAACCCTGTTTATTCTAATTGTATCATCTGCGCCGGCTGACCTTAAGAAAACATTTGCCTAATGCCTATTGTCAATTGCATTCTCCTGTTTATACTTGCATAGTGGCAAGTAACAAGTCAAGAAAAAAATTTTTACGGCTGTTCATTGGAGCTTCTGTAATTGCTGCATTTTGTTTTATAGCCCTGCTGGGTTATTTATGGTTGCAAAGCCGCGAATTAAGTTTTGAGCAATACCCTGAATTTGGAATTGAGATGCCTTCTTCATACGAAATACACGGCATAGATGTTTCAAAGTACCAGCAAAATATTTCCTGGACAATGGTAAAAGAAATGCAGGTTAAGGACATCAGGATAGGTTTTGCATTTATTAAGGCAACGGAAGGGAACAACCATACCGATTCCCATTTTAAACGAAACTGGAGAAGATCAAAGAAGGCCGGAATAACGAGAGGTGCCTATCATTTTTTTATAGCCAGCAAAGATGGGAAAACACAGGCAAAGAATTTTATCAATAGCGTTGAACTTGAAAGCGGCGACCTTCCTCCTGTTCTGGATGTTGAACAAAATAATGGAACCTCTGCCGCCAGGTTGCGTACAGAAGTAAAAGAATGGCTCGATGCTGTAGAAGAATATTATGGTGTAAAGCCCATCATCTATACCAATGTTTCATTTTATGAAACCTACCTGCAGGGATATTTTGATGATTATTCATTATGGGTAGCCCATTATTTTCAACCACAAAAGCCGCGCATTGAACGTGAATGGTCTTTCTGGCAACATAGTGAGGAAGGAAGGGTGAATGGCATAGCTTCTAAAGTTGACTTTAATGTGTTTAATGGAGATTCGCTGGATTTCAGATCACTGCTGTTGCCTTAGGAATGCCTGGAGTTGCTGTCGACAGCAGCTCACAATGCGTATATTACTTTGGCCTGTGAACTCAGAACCGGTCCTTCGTTTTACCGTGACAAGCTTTTTACCGTATGGACGAATACAACAGAGAAATAGATCCTGATATCAGCCGGATATTCTTTAAGATCATCAGGTCTTTCTCCCTCTTATTTATTTGGATGATGGCGGTAATGACTGCCGGTATATTTTTCAGCCTTGGTGATGTTGGCGGAGGTTGGAGATGGTTTAATGTTTTGTTTTATTTTCTTTCACTGGTAACATTTATTTGGCTGATGCGTAAATTGTACAGGCTTTGGAAATAAATCTGATTCATGGAATTGAGAACACTAAGCTTGCGCTTTACTCTTGGCGGCACCATATTGATCTGGGCCGTAAAATTCTTTTTGCGTCCATATGTTGATATGAATGGGCCCCTTCAATTCATGGCGGGCATTGCGCCCAACCTGATCGGATCATTTCTTGTTCCCTTTGCCGCTTACTGGCTTTATACCCATCCCCGTTTTTTCAATGGACAACTCCTGCGTTTTTATTTCTTTTCTGATAACAGGATCGTTTGCCTTACCGGATTTGTTCTGGCGCTGGTGAATGAATACATCCAGCTCATTCCGGTATTTGGACGCACATTTGATTATTATGACATCCTGTTTTCAGCAATAGGACTCCTGCTGGCATTTTACAGTTTCTATTTTGTAAAAAAGAGAGCCCTGGTGCAAACACTGCCTCAGGAACTGTGATCAGCAATGATCACCCACCGGCCATTGATCTTTTTAAATAAAAGATTATAATGACCGCTCAGATCTCCAATGGTCCTGGAAAGCATCCATTTGCCTACTACAAAATAATATTCAGGAGATAAACGCTTTACCTGTAAAATCTCAAAAGAAAGTTTGCCCATGGCCACGGTATCGGGATACCCTTTTATATAATTCTCCAGCGTGGCATCCCAACCCCAATGAACGCCGCTCTTGCCAATGAACATCAGCGAATCGTTTTTCCAGTACGTGTCCATGAAGCCAGCAATATCACCCCTGTTCCAGCTTTCAGTTTGTTTAGCCAGCGATTGCCTGATCTGTTGTTCATCATCGGCCTGGCTGTAACAACAAACCGTAAACGTCATTAATAATGAAAGCATGCCGAGTTTCATATTGCAGAAATTAAGCTTAAAGATAGTGTGACCGGGTAAAAAGGGTGAAAAATCATGTTAATCCATGGCCGGTCCGGCGCTGCTGGTTTACCTTTGCATTTTATTTATATGCCATGTCTACAAAACGGATTTTTTATATCATTTTCTTTTCTGTGCTGGTAGTTGGTTTCTTTTTTGTGATCTCAGCCATCATTCCCGAATATGGTACTCCAAAGACAAAACCCATCAGCTTAGTACAACCTTTTTCTTATATCAATCAGGATGGGAAAAGGGTAACTGAAAAAGATGTGATGGGCAAGGTCACTGCGGTTAACTTTTTCTTTACCACCTGTACCAGTATTTGTCCTGAAATGAACAATAACCTGAAACCGGTTTATGATGAATTCAAGGATGAAGAAAACTTTATGCTGCTTTCTTTTACCTCAGACCCGATGAGAGATTCTGCTTCCAGGTTAAAGCGATATGCAGATTCCATGCAGGTGGATACCAATAAATGGGTCTTCCTTACCGGTAAAAAAGACAGTCTTTATGCCACCGCCAGGCATAGCTACCGGCTTGATAATCCCAAAAATTTTGTTGAGAATATCGAAGATGATTTTATTCATACACAATTCATAGCTTTAGTAGATAAGAAAGGCCAGGTTGTTAAGATCTACGATGGTCTCAAACCATCAGAACTAAAAAGCATGGATGAGGATATTCAAAAACTATTGAATGAGTGAACATGAACATGGCAGAAACCAGGCATGTACATAACAGGCTGAATGAGATTCTGAAACGCAAACGCCTGAGTGTAACGGACAGCCGCAAAAAAATACTTTCATTATTTCTCAGCCATCAGGATGCGCTTACGCATGGCGATATCGAAATGAAGGCCGGCGAAAAATTTGACCGGGTTACTGTTTACAGAACCCTGCAGACCTTTGTTGAAAAAGGGATCATTCATACCATTCCCACTGCAGATAATTCAATCCGCTATGCTTTATGCAAGGATTGTGAGGAAGGACACCATCATGATGACCATGTACATTTTATCTGTAATAATTGCGATAAAACCATTTGCCTTGATAACGTGGTTTCACCCGTGATTGAACTACCTGAAGGATTTACCGCAAATACGGTGCAGGTGGTAATTAATGGGATTTGCAGGGATTGTGAGCAGCGGTGAAAAAGATTGGGACGCCTTTTTTTCGAGAGGCCTTCAATTGGTCATTTGGCCTAAAAAAATAATAGCGAAGCAACATCAGTAAATGAGTTGGCTTCGCTATTATTTTGAATTTCCTGTTTGTTTGCACCGCCCCTGATGACAGTGTACACTGATTACCTCAATTATGATCCGGACGCGTAATGATCTCCATTTCTTTTTGTACAAACAACATCAACTCATTAATATAATCCGGCGCGAAACTGAATTTCAATCCTGCCGTTGCATATAACTGAGGCAGTGTTTTTGTTCCGCCCAATTTCAGGGCATTGATATAATTATTGATCGCCTGGTCTTTATTTTCTTTGAACTGCTTCCACAGGCCAATGGCGCCCAGTTGTGCAATACCATATTCAATATAATAGAACGGCACTTCATACAAATGCAACTGGCGCTGCCATGAAAATTTCCTGTATTCCTCCAGTCCGGCCACATCAAGCGAAAGAGAAGTATAATCATTCAAAATACGCCTCCAGTTCTCTGATCTTTCTTCCTGACTGTGATCAGGATTTTCATAAATCCAGTGCTGGTATTTATCAATCGTTGCTATCCATGGAAAGATGGTAAGCACTCTTTCAAGTTGTTGCTGCTTTGCCCTTTTGAGATCAGATGGATCTTCAAAGAACACATCCCAATAATCCATGCTGAACAATTCCATGGTCATGCTGGCCACTTCTGCAATTTCCATCGGGTATTCCTTAAAAGCTGTAAGCGGAAGATGGTGCGCAAGAAAAGAATGTATGGCATGGCCTCCTTCATGAACCATGGTGGTTACATCACCCATTTGTCCGGCAGCATTCATGAAAATAAAAGGAGCTCCAGTTTCCGGCAGGGGACAATTATATCCTCCCGGGGCTTTCCCTTTTCTGCTGTCAAGGTCAAGTCTGCCCATTTCTTTCATCTTCACCAGGCATTCGCCGAAAAAAGGATGCATCCTGGTAAAACATTCAATGGTCTTATTAACCAGCTCTTCGCCGGATTTAAATGGATTCAATGGCTGCACGCCCTGTGGTTCTGCATCTACATCCCATGGACGTAAGCTATCAAGACCAAGTTTTTGTCTTTTGCGGTCATAAATAAAATCCACAAGTGGAAGAACACTTTGCTTTACGGCCTCATGAAACTGGAAACAGTCTTCTTTTTTATAATCAAACCTGCCAAGGTCGGCGAATTTGTAATCGCGGTAATTAATAAAGCCTGCGTTCTTTGCTACCTGGTCGCGCTTTTGAATAAGCTTTGTAAAGAGTTCATTCAGCTGTTCCTTGTCCTGCAACCTTCTTTCCTGGATCTTCCTGTACACCTCTTCCCTCAGCTTCCGGTCCGGGTTCTCAAGGAATTTTGATGCCTGTTGCAAGGTATATTCCCTGCCCTGGATCTCAATGCTCATCTTACCTGAGATCACACCATATTGTTGGGCCATCACAGAGATTTCAGCCTGCAGAGGAATATTCTCTTCCCTGAATAGCTCAATGTTCTTTTTTACATTTCGAAGATATACCTGGTAGGCCTCGCCTTCAAGAGTTTTTGTGTATTCATTTTCAACAAGCTTCCGGTTTAGCTTATCAGCATAAGGCTGGATCTTTGGCTGGATCTCCATTACAAAAAAAGTAAAAGCATCTTCCAGTGCTTTATTTTCTGTATCGCAGGTCATGCGTATCTGTCGCCATGCGGCGTCTTCACCAATCACAGCTTCCAGCTCACTTACATCCTGCAGCCATTTCCCGAGCGATTCTTTGCTGGATAAAGGACGATCGAGCAATTCTTTAAAATAGGGTTCGATCACATTCCAGTCCGATACTTTAAAATCCTGTGGCAAATAACTTCTGGGTATGCTGGTGATCTGCGCCGTGTATTGTAATTCCTGTTCCTGCATGTTGTTAGGGTTTGTGTTCAAAGTTTTACCTCATTCAGCCTTTTTCTTTCTCGGCTTCTTTGGCTTTTCTTCTTCCGCGGTTACCTCTTTTGTTTCGGTTTTGGACTTTGATTTTGCTTTTGGTTTTTTATCTTCTGCCGTTTCCTCAACAACTTCTGCTGTTTCTTCTTCCTGCTCTTCGTCCTGAGTGGCATTGAAATCAACTTCATGAGATGATAGAACATCAAACCACTTTACCATTTTTTTCATATCACTGGTATACACCCTTTCAAAATCAAGATCGGGATACACTTCTTTAAAATAAGCTTTGATGGCTTTATCATCCTTCAGGTCGGGCAGGCCGGTTTTGCTTTCCTTCATTGCGGAAAACAATTCAGAGAGCGGCACATTTTCCCTGACGGTATATACTTCTATGCTTTCCAGGTGCGACAGGTTATGAACCCTGCTGGAAACAAATTTTGTGCTCGTATCATCCAATGAACGAACAATGGCACCATCGCTCTTACTGCTTAAAACTTCATACAATCCTGGCATGCCTGTTACGGCAACGATTCTGTTATACTCCATAATCTCAAATTTGGGCTTGCAATATAACCCCATTTATTAGCATTAATTAACCACCATTATTCCTTAAAGGGCATGGTTTTTATTAGTTTAGGTCCATCGGAATAGAAACATGGAAATAAATGAAACGATTATTCTTACTTGCACTGGCTTTTTTGATCATTGAAAACATACAGGCTCAAAAATTAATTCAGGGCCATATTACCGACCAGCAATCAGGTGCTCCACTTGTAAACGCCAATGTACAATTGATGAGCCTTACCGATTCGGCGATGTTAAGCCGTATCACTGACGCTTCAGGATATTTCAGATTTACGATACCGGTGAGGGACAGCTTTCTTTTTTCATTTTCATTTGTTGGATTCCAGCCTGTTTCAAGAAAAATAATGGTTGATTCCGCTGATGTAATCCTGGATATTGCCGCCGTGTCCGGTTCATCATCAGATCTTGCCACTGTGATCATCCGCACTTCCGTTTCGCCCATTTCCCAAAAAGGTGATACGCTTCAGATAAACGCCAGCCAGTTCAAGGTGAATCCTGATGCAAGTGGTGAGGACCTGATCAGAAAAGTGCCAGGCGTTACCATTGAGAATGGACAAGTGAAAGCACAGGGAGAAAACGTGCAAAAAGTAACTATTGACGGAAGAGAATTGTTTGGAGATGATGCCACAGCGGCACTAAGGACGCTGCCGGCAGAGATCATTGACAAGATCCAGATATTCGACAGGCTGAGTGACCAGTCGCAGTTCACAGGTTTTGATGATGGCAACACAACAAAAGCGATCAATATTGTAACCAAGGCCAATATGCGCGATGGTCAGTTCGGAAGGATCTTCGCAGGTTATGGCACTGATAACCGTTATCAGGCCGGGGGCAATGCAACCCTGTTAAAAAACAACCGGCGCATATCCATAGTTGGCAATTTCAATAATGTGAACCAGCAAAATTTTTCACAACAGGACCTGTTGGGTGTAACCAGCAATAACAGAGGTGGCAACCGGGGCGGTGGTGGCGGCAGATCAAGAGGCGGAGGCGGGAGTCCACGTGGAGGACAGGGTGGAAACATGAGTTTAGGCAGCAGTGGAAATTTTTTGGTTGGGCAACAAAATG
>CBIHLW010000121.1:0-7649 GCA_966210755.1 uncultured bacterium | reverse complement strand
ATTTCATATTTACCTGCGGATAGATTACCTGCCTGGATCAACAGCTCATCTCCCGGCACCGGATTTGGATATATCCGGAGATTCCCGGTAGTTGAATGGGTGGAGATCCGGATAATGGAACTGAAAGCTTTGTTCCCATTCAGCTCAACAGAGCCGATCCTGTAAAAATTATTTCCGGGAACGGGATTCTTATCAATGACCCTGTAGTAGGCTTTACTGCCATCGTTTTTGCCGGGTTTCAATGTATCAACCGCGATAAAATGATTTCCGTCCATGGATCTTTCGATTATATATTCATCGAGGTTTTCTTCAATTTCATTTCCAAATTCCAGTTGAATTCCATTTGCAACCTGAAAGGCTTTTAAGCTTGTAAATCTTACAGGTAATGGTCCATTGGCCAGAGGATTACCTGTTACTGAAATATCATCAAGGGCAAATTCGTCCCGGCTGCCGGTACCGGACACATCTGCACTACTCCATCTTATATATAAATACTGGCCGGGAAGAATATCAAAACCTGTTATTTCCGCAGTTTTAGCATACATCATCCAGACTGGTGAAGGATCGGCAGCTGCAGGTGAGGAATGGTCAAGAATAGTGATATCTGTATAATTGATATGATCCGTTGAATAGGAAATATTAAATGAACTGCTCCGGTCAGCATTATTAAATACATATAATGTATAAGCAATGCCCAGCTGTTTTAAATTAACCCCCGTTTGGTTTTGAATGCGCAAGGTAATTGTTCCCGGAGCCCAGTCATTTGTTCCCGGTTGAAAGCCTAAGGCCCTGTTTCCCGGTGCAAATGGTTCAAAGGAGTACATGCCTCCTGTTGAGGGATGTGTATTGGTGAATCCACGTGCATAGTCTCCGCTTGTTTTGGTTTCATTAAAATCCATATTCCCATCTGTCCAGCCGGCAACTGCCCAGGCACCGGAACTTAATTGACCAAAAACAGGAGCAGGAGCAAACCCGGTTCCATTATACTGGCCATTATTTGCTTCATAGGAAGTATGGTCAAAATCAATAAGAAAGGATGTATTCATTGCCGACAGCTGAAAACCTGATAGTCCGCCATTGGTTATCTGGTTTGCTATTACTGCATTGGCTGCATAATTAATGGCTTCAGGCACTGTTGCCTGATTATATTCAAAAACTGCAACGTGGTATACGGTTGAAGGAGACAGGCCGCTTACCTGTACCTGGGTTCCTGTGCCGGAATAAACTACATATTCGCCGGGTTCAGTAGATTGACCGGATCCAAAAACAGGAGATGAGTTGTAATTTATTCCATCTACCGGAATATCGTTGACAATACTTCCGGCCTTCATAATTACAATCCTTCCGCTTCCGTCACCTGCAATAAAATTGATATCAAATCCATTCGTTGAAACATTGGAAAAATGAATGGTTGATGTAGTTGCAGGTTCTTCCGGCAGCACTAATCCTGCAACCTGAATACTTTGCGGAACAGCTGCATTGCTATTGACCTGTATTTGTCCGCCATTTATTCCATAAGTAATGGAATGCTGTCTTACATAAACTGTGGTTGCCATCACCAATCCCGCTGACTGAGGTAATATCACCAGGGTATTATAACCTGAATTTATATTCAGGGATAATTCGTAGCCTTCAGGTGCGGTAATATGGATGTCATCTGTAAGCGCGGATCCACCTACTGAAAAAGATTGGGGATTTGAAGGTGCACCAAAAAGAGAATTAAATGAATTGAGACTGGAAACAATATTGATAAGGGGTGAATTAACCTGCGGCAAAACCGATCCTTCAAATGTAAAATCATTGATGCTGAAAGTGCCGGCAGTACTGCTTCCTCCCCACCCATAGATCCTGAAGCTTATGGTTGTTTGAATGTTCTGAAAAACAGAGCCGGTAAGGTTTACTGTGGAACCGGTAGCGCTCAATGCGGCTACTTCACTGGTAAACCCATCAACACTGGACCTTAATGAAAATTGTACAGGTCCGGATGCAGATGCCTGTCCGGCAAAAACAAAACTGTTGAAATTGATACGGTTGCCTTCTTCAGGAGAAAGGATGAATTCAAAATAATCGTTTTCATCCGGTATTAGACCAATGCTCCATCCACTTGCATTATAACGGTTATTGCTATTCGATCCTGTTATGCCGGTCCCTCTTCCTATACCGGAAGCAATGAGGTTGGGGTCTGTTATCTGGCCTTCAGTATATGGATTGGATGTATTTGGGTTGGTGCCAGTAATTGTATTTGAGAAAATTGCCTGCGGCCACACCATTCCGTAACAACAAAAGAATACCACAATGATGAAAAGCTTTCTCATAAAAACATTTTTATCCTTGTGCTAAACTATAGAGGGGGGAAAGCTGTTCAAGGGGAAAATAAACAGGATTTTCTGTTTTTTTTCCCCTTATTTATATCAGATTATAACTTGCGATATCAGGCGTCCGGATTTTGGAATTATCAATTGCTTTATCCGGTTTCCCTTGTATTTATATACAATTCCTTAACCAGCACAATTATGATCACCATGAGAGGAGTGGCCAGAACCAGGCCCCAGGCACCGGTTAAAGGAGAAATGAGTAATTGTGCAATTATGATCAGGGCAGGGGGGATGCTTACCAGCTTCTGTTGAACCATTGGAGTAATAAAATTACTTTCCAGCACCTGTATCAGTATGTAGAGGCCTGCAACCAATAATGCTGTTGTAGAACTGTCCATGAGCCCAATAAGAACTGCAGGGATCATGGCAATGAGCGGCCCAAAATTGGGAATGAAATTTAGTAAGCCTGCAATGATGGCAAGCGCAAGCCACATGGGTACTCCAATTATTGCCAGTCCTATTGATGAAAGTATGGTAACCACCAGCATGGCCAGTAACTGTCCCTTCAGCCATTTTTTAAGATTTTCAGCCAGCTTTCTCAAAACGTCATCTGTCTTCTTCTGGTGGCCGGGTGGTGCCAGTTTCACTATCCCGCTTTTATAGAGCTTGGGCGACACTGTAAAAAAAATGCCGATGAACAAAACCACATAGATATCACCCAGTATACCAAAAGTTGATTTAAAAAGTGTACCCGCTGTGGTTTCAATATTTTTTTGAGTTTGTGGCGATGAAATCTTTTCAACGATCTTTTTTCCTATGGCTGATTTCTGTAAATAGGTTTTTGCGTTTTCAATTGTAGTAGGCAGGGTTTCAGTTAGTGCGGCAACCTGGGCCTGAAATTTAGCTCCGATCATCCAGAATACAAAGATCAGTAACAAGAGGCTGCCGATAATTGAAGTGGCCAGGCAGGCTCCTTCTTTCCAATTGGTTTTCCTGCATATGTAGCCGCTTAGTCCCCTGAAATAAACTGCAATCAGCGTACCTGCCAGCAATAACAACATCACACTGAATGTTGCCCTGAATAATAGAATGATAATGGCAATAAAGGCCAATATCCCTCCTGCAATCCAGATCTTTTGGGGATAGGTATAGTTATCGTCCTTGCGTGCTGTCATTTATAATCTTAATTCTTGCCGTTCCTGAATGTATGGTTGTGATTGCAGCAACAATTCTGCCACCCCATACAACAGGTGTGCAGTACATTATTTAAAACCGGGAGCCAGGGCTTCATTCAAATTAGAATTTCATTAAAGATGGCATAATGCAGCAGGTTTTAGAAAAGTTCATGCACGGTGGAACAGCTATTGTATAGATTGCGGTATGCATTACCAGCCAATTGAGAATTATGGGGTCATTGGAGATCTCAATACCGTTGCCATGGTTGGACTAAATGGGTCCATTGATTTCATGTGTTTTCCCGATTTTGATTCGCCATCTGTATTTGCTGCACTTCTTGATGATGAAAAAGGTGGAAAATTCCTTGTTTGTCCGGCTTTCGAAGGAATGAAATCAAAACAGTTATACCTGCCCGATACCAATGTTTTGCTGACCCGTTTTTTATCAGAAGAAGGAGTGGGTGAGATCACTGATTTTATGCCCGTGGAAGAGTTATTCAATGGAAAGGAACTTATTCGCAGGGTCACTACCGTTAGAGGCGAAGTGCATTATAAAATGCTCTGTGCTCCCAGGTTCAATTATGCCCGCAGTACACACAGAATTGAAATGAAATCGGAAAATGAATTCATTTTTATCAGCGAAGGGGAAGACCGTACCATGTTAAGATTATACAGTTCCGTACCAATGAGCTTATCAGGTAATGATGCAATAGCGGAATTTACACTGAGTGCCGGCCAAACAGCCGATTTTCTTCTTGAGACCATTGACAAAAGTCATATTGAAGAAAAAGATTTTAAAACTTTTATTACTAAAAGCCTTTTTGAAACGGTTAATTACTGGAAAAACTGGATCTCACAATCCAATTACCGCGGCAGGTGGATGGAAATTGTGAACAGGTCGGCCCTGGTTTTAAAACTGCTTACATCTTACCGCTATGGTTCCATTGTAGCAGCACCCACCTTCAGTATTCCTGAAAGCATAGGATTCAAACGCAACTGGGATTACCGGTTTACCTGGATACGTGATGCATCGTTTACCGTTTATTCATTATTAAGAATGGGTTATTCCAAAGAAGCGGGTGCTTTTATGAACTGGGTTGAAAAATTGTGCACAGATATCAAAGGACAAAACAGAATGGGTATCATGTATTCAATTGATGGTGACCGTCAGCTGGAGGAAATAATCCTCGACCATCTTGAAGGATACATGAAGTCCAAACCGGTGCGCATTGGTAATGATGCCTACAGGCAGCTGCAACTGGATATCTATGGAGAATTGCTCGACTCGGTGTATGTGTTTGATAAATATGGCGAGCCTATTTCACATGATTTCTGGAAGGACCTTAAAAATCAGATCGACTGGTTGATAACCGGCTGGGATCAGCCTGATGAAGGTATTTGGGAAGTGAGAGGGGGAAAGAAGAATTTTCTTTACTCAAGACTCATGTGCTGGGTTGCTTTTGACCGGGCCATTAAAATTGCAGCACACAGGTCTTTTCCGGTAAACCCTCAATGGATAGTGGAGAGGGATAAGATATATAATAATATATTTTCTGAATTCTGGAATGAGGAGGAAAAAGCATTTATGCAATACCCGGGATCTTCAACGGTTGATGCCTCTTCCTTACTCATGCCGCTTGTAAAATTCATCAGTCCTAAAGATCCAAGATGGCTTTCTACTTTGGATAAGATTGAAAAAGAACTGGTATCCGATTCGCTGGTTTACCGGTACCGGCCAGATTTAGCCGCTCCGGATGGTTTCACCAGTCATGAAGGTACTTTTTCCATGTGTACCTTCTGGTATGTGGAATGTTTGTCAAGAGCAGGGCAACTGGAGAAAGCAAGGTTCTATTTTGAAAAAATGCTTGGTTATGCCAATCACCTTGGCCTTTATTCTGAGCAGTTAGGATTCAGGGGTGAACACCTCGGCAATTTTCCACAGGCTTTTACCCACCTTGGACTGATCAGCGCTGCATATAGTCTGGATGAACAATTAGATGATGTAAGGAATAAAAACACAAACAATGTAATATGAAGGCAATTTCAATAATCCCACGTTCTACACAGGTTTCTCTGGTTGACATTGAAGAACCGGATGTGAATGCACCGGATGAGGTAAAATTAAAAGTGATACAGGTTGGTATCTGTGGAACGGACCGGGAAGAAGTTTCCGGCGGTCGTGCCGATGCACCGCCCGGTAAGGACAGACTGGTTATAGGTCATGAAATGTTTGGTCAGGTGGTTGCAACCGGTAAAGATGTGCGTTCTATTAAGGCGGGCGACTATGGGGTGGTTATGGTAAGAAGAGGATGTGGTAAATGCATAGCATGCAAAAATGAAAGAAGTGATATGTGCTATACCGGAAACTATACGGAAAGAGGAATAAAGGGTGCGGATGGCTTTCAGGCCGAATATGTGGTTGATAAAGAAAAATATGTTGTGAAAGTTCCGGCGGCCATGAAAGAAATTGGCGTGTTGACAGAACCCATGTCAATTGTTTCCAAAGCAATTGATGAAGCTTTGACCGTTCAGCAGTCGAGGTTGAAATTCGACATAAATGAAAACTGGTTCAATGGAAAGAGGGCACTGGTTGCCGGGATTGGCGCAGTTGGGCTTATGGCTGCATTTGCGCTTCGTTTACGCGGGGTAAAATTGACAGGCATGGATATAGTTGATGAGGAAAGCGCCCGGCCTACCATATTAAAGCAGATTGGTGGAGAATACATTGACGGAAGAAATGTCAGCGTAAATGATATTGATAAAACCTGCGGGGAGTTTGATTTCATATTTGAAGCAACCGGTATACCCAGTCTTCAGTTTAATTTAATTGATGCCCTTGCAGTAAATGGATTATACCTGGTGAGCGGTATTCCTTCTTCAACCAGTACAATCAGGCTTCCTGCTGCAGACCTGCTTCAGCAGCTGGTATTGAAAAATCAGGTTATACTGGGATGTGTAAATGCAAGTCACCATCATTATAAAATAGCCGTTGATGACCTCAGCCGCATAATTGAAAAATGGCCGGATGCCATAAGATCCGTTATAACAGAACAGGTGCCTTTCAGCAATTTTGAAAAAGCCCTGCACCACCATTCCGCTGAGGAGATCAAGGTGGTGGTGCAATGGTGAAGCCGGTAAGATATCTATGGAGAATAATAGTAAAATAAAAAGGCAAAGATGGGAATTATTGCTGCGTGTTGAACGCCTGCTGGAAGGTCCGATGGTCTTTCTTGGTTTCGTCTGGCTTGTTTTACTGGTTGTTGAACTGATCTGGCAATTAACGCCGGCACTGGAAATAATCACCATTGTTATATGGATCCTGTTCATAATAGATTTTATCATCAAACTAATTCTTGCCCCTTCTAAATCAGTTTATTTAAAAAAAAGCTGGCTTACACTGCTTTCACTCATTATACCTGCACTTCGTGTATTCCGTATCGTTAGAGTGTTCCGGTTTGTGCGGGGCATCAGGGGACTGAAACTTGTAAAAGTAGTAGGGTCGCTGAACTGGAGTATGAAAAGCCTGGCGTTTGCCCTGAGGAGGAGGGGACTCAAATATGTAATTCTGCTGACACTGGTAGTGATTTTTGGCGGAGGTGCAGGCATGTTTGCTTTTGAGAAAGGGCATGGGCTCACATCCTATGGAGAAGCCTTGTGGTGGACAGCCATGCTCATAACCTCCATAGGCAGCGAATACTGGCCACAAACCGGAGAGGGTAAGGCTTTATGCTTTTTATTATCGGTGTATGGCTTTTGTGTGTTTGGTTATATCACTGCAACCCTTGCATCATTTTTTGTTGGCAGGGATGCAGAAGAAAAAGACGCACCCGTTGCAGGCACTGATGATATTGTCCAACTAAGAATGGAAATAGAAAAGCTTACAAAAGCCGTAACTGATCTAAAAAATACCCTCCCCCAAAATCAGCAAAGCCAATAGCCATCAGCTGTAAGTATTGGTTTGCTTTAATTCTGAATGGAAGCCATGGTTCTCAATATGCCGGAAGCCCAGGCATATACATTATGACTCATCACCATTCTTCTCATTTGCTTCATTTTTTGCTGTTGTTGTTCCAGTGGTGATTCCAGCGCTTTTTTAATGGCATCTGCCGAACCTTCAATATCATAAGGGTTAATGATCATAGCGCCGTGCAGTTCCTGA
>CBIHLW010000120.1:0-7652 GCA_966210755.1 uncultured bacterium | reverse complement strand
TTATAATATTCCAGCTATCAGGTATACTCAGACTGAGGTTTTCCATTTCCATTTCATCAATCAGCCAGTCGGCTATATCTTCATCTTCTTCCATTGAATAGGAACAGGTAGAATAAATCAATAATCCATCCTCTTTCAGCGCAGGCAAAACATCCGCAAGAATTCTCTTCTGGCGCTGACAACACAATTGCACATTATTCAAGCTCCATTCTTCAATTGCAGTTTCATCGCGCCTGAACAATCCACTGCCGCTGCATGGGGCATCCACTGTTATCGCATCAAAATACCCCTGCAGTTTTCCAAATACAGATGGATCGTTATTACTTACGATTACATTGGTTGTTCCCCATTTAATGATATTATCGGTAAGCACCAGGCTTCTGTTCCTGATCACTTCATTACTTACCAGAACAGATTCATCTGACATCAAAGATTGTATATGGGTAGATTTACCACCGGGAGCACCACAGAGGTCAAGAATCTTCAGGGGCCTGGTTGTATCTGTTAATTGCGCAAACGCCTGTTCAAGGAACATACTTGACGCTTCCTGTACATAATAACAGCCTGCGTGAAATAAGGGATCAAAAGTAAAAGAAGGACGTTTGTGAAGATAATAACCCCAGCATGTCCATGGCACAGGTGCTGAAATGGAAAATAAGTCATTATCAACAGCTCCTTTCAAAGGATGTAATCTTACAGATGTTACCTGCTCCCCGCTTTCATGTACCTCCACGAAGGCATTATGATCAAACCCATTGGTGTGCTGTAATGATTTTAAAAATTCTATGGGTAATCTGTTCAAGTTATTGTAGAATTTATCCAAAGGTAAATGTAAACGCCGCTGAAATAATCATTAATGGATCTAAACAAATGCAATTAGCCTTAAAAGGCTATAATTACAGAAATTCGCCTTTTTAGGCTATAATTTTAGAAATTCGCCTTTTTAGGCTAATTTAGTTCAAAAGCATTGCATGGTATTGAGGGCAGTCATTACAGCCGATATTGTAAACTCCACCAGGCTGTCAAGGTCTGAGGTCAGGAAGATCATAAAGCATATTGAAACTGTGTTTGCCGGTCATTTGATTGAATTCTTTCGTGGAGACAGTTTCCAGGTTTATTTAAAAGTTCCTGCTCCTGCATTACAAATGATCTTACTTGCAAGAACAGGTACTATTAAAATATCGGGTGGCGTATCAGATATCAAAGCCAGCATAGGTATTGACCTGGTGAAGCTTCCTCTAAAACAACTAAGCACTGCATCGGGAAATGCCTTTCTCATTTCAGGACGTTCATTTGACAGAATGAGTAACGAAATGAAACTCACTATTGCATCCAATGAAAAAAATGAGATCGTCAATACAGGACTGCGGCTGCTTTCGCGGTTTGTTGATTACCTGTTCAGGCACATGACGGCAAAGCAGGCAGCCGCAGTATTTGAATTACTGATGAACAAAACCCAGGTGGAGGCTGCAAAAAAGCTTAAAAAATCACAGGCTACTATACATAAGCACATTCAATCAGCAGGCTGGCCCGAAATGGAAAAACTGCTTACAGAATATACCATCTTAATTAAATCAATCAACACCTGAATATGGACGAATACATACTATGGCTTGTAAGGATCATTCTGGCGCACTTAATAAGCGATTTCATTTTACAGCCCCGGTCATGGATAGAGAACAGAAATGCAAAACATTTTCATTCTCCTTCTCTGTACCTGCATGGTGTAGTTCATGGTGCAGTGGCCCTGATGGTGACCGGGATTTCCTACTGGTTGAGCATACTGGTAATTATGATTACCCATATTTTAATTGACGGATGGAAATCGTACAGGGGAAATGAGGTAAAATATTTTTTTATCGACCAGCTTTTACACCTGCTTGTGATACTGGCCTGCTGGTATGTGATCTTCCTTTACCCTGATGATATCAGATCGGCATGGGAAATGATCAATACTAAAAATACCATCATGCTGATTACAGCCTATGTATTTATCAGTTTCCCTGCCGGTATCATGATCAGCCAGGCAACAAGGAAATGGAGAGACCGCATAAAAGACGGAACTACATTGGGAAATGCAGGTAAATGGATCGGGATCATGGAAAGGATGATCATTTTGACCCTTGTTATACAAAATCAATACGAGGCCATAGGATTACTGATCGCTGCCAAAAGTCTATTAAGGTTTAATGAAGCCAACAGACCTGAGATCAAAACTGAATACCTGTTGATCGGTACCCTTATCAGTATTAGCCTGGCCATATTAACAGGATTGCTTGCATTGAAACTGATTGCTCTGGACCTATAAATTCTTGATCTCGCTGATCAGTTCCTGCAGTACTTTTTTTGCATCCCCAAATAACATGGAAGTTTTTGGCTGGAAGAACAGATCATTTTCAATACCGGCATAACCCGGTTTCATGCTACGTTTATTAACGATCACTGTCTTTGCCAGTTCAACATCAAGGATAGGCATACCATAAATGGGAGATGCAGGATCGGTTTTAGCTGCAGGATTAACAACATCATTGGCACCCAGGATGAGAACAACATCCGTTGTTGGAAATTCACCATTGGCTTCTTCCATTTCCTGTAGCTTTTCGTAACTCACATCTGCTTCGGCAAGCAACACATTCATATGGCCGGGCATACGGCCAGCAACAGGGTGAATAGCATATTTTACTTCTACTCCTTTTTCCTGCAGCAATTTCTCCAGCTCATGACAGGCATGCTGTGCCTGGGCCACCGCCAGTCCATAGCCTGGAACAATCATGATCTTATTGGCATAGGCCATTACAACAGCAGCATCACTCAAACTGATCTCCTTATGCAGACCCTGTTCCTTTGTTCCAGCAACACCAGCCTTTGTACCTCCCCCGAAAGAACCGATCAATACATTGGCAAGAGAACGGTTCATGGCTTTACACATCAGTATCGTAAGCAGTGTACCTGCTGCTCCCACAAGTATACCTCCGGTCAGCATTACTTTATTATCGTACAAAAATCCGCCGCAGGCTGCTGCTACGCCCGTAAATGAATTCAGCAATGAGATCACTACCGGCATATCAGCTCCTCCTATTGGAAGTACAAATAATATCCCATAGATCAGTGACAGAAAAAATACCGCATAGAATAAAACATATACTGAAGTTGTTAATTCAATATTCAATCCCCTTAAAGAAATTTTATCAGCTGTGTTTACCAGGTCTCCATTCCATATTTCAAAAGAAGACCCGATGGTAGAAAGAAGAAAAACACTTAGTCCAATGATCAAACCAAGAACAATCAGGTTTACAATATGCTGTCCTTTGAACGACCTGTCACTGATTGATCCATTGAGCTTACCCCAGGCAATGATGCTTCCTGCAAAAGATACGGATCCAATGATCAAACCAAGAAAGATCGTGATCAGTGTTCCTGTTCGCAGCGGTAATTCAAATTCACCTATATTAATTGTTTCGCCGGCAAATGCCTGTTCAATTTCTGTAGAAAAACCTGACGATGCATAATGATGAAATTCCGCTATTGAAATCAGTGCAGCACAGGCACCACCCATGCCATTGAACAAACTCACCATTTCCGGCATCGCCGTCATCTTCACCCTTTTTGCTATTGCGGTGCCGATGATGCCACCTACTATCAATCCGCCAAATATCCAACCGTAATTATGAAGGCGTTCGCCGGTGTCAATGTCCTGGTACAAAAATATAGTACCGAAAATGGCAATTCCCATTCCTGCTGCAGCAATAAGATTTCCCTTTCTTGCCGTTTCGGGATGTGACAGCATCTTTAATCCAAGAATAAATGTAACAGAAGCAATCAGGTAAATCAGCGTGAGTATGGTCAATTCCATTTAACTTTTTTTCTTTTTTGATTTAAACATTTCAAGCATCCGGTCGGTTACCACAAATCCACCAACCACATTAAGCGTTCCAAGCACCACGGCAAGAAATCCTAGTACCAGCGCATAATAATTATCGGTTTCGGCCTTCCCCATTACAATGATGGCTCCAATGATCACCACCCCGTGAATGGCATTGGCTCCACTCATTAAAGGAGTATGCAATACGCTTGGCACCCGTCCTATTACTTCTATGCCTACAAAGATCATCAGGATAACTATGTAAATGGTTTCTTCATGCCCGTAAATCCAGTCAAGTATACTTTGCATAGGTATTATTAATGATTATATATTTATTGTTTATGCTCTCTAAGCCTTTCATGAACCACTTCACCATCATGTACAATACATGTTCCCTTCACAAGATCATCATCCCAATTAAGATTCAACTGCATTTCCCTTCCCGTGATGAGTTGTAAAAAGTTCAGGATATTCTTACCATATAATTTACTTGCATCTGAAGGCATGGTGGCAGGCAGGTTGCTGTTTCCAATTATTTCCACTCCATTATGCTTTATCGTTTCATTATTTCTGGTAAATGGCGTATTGCCTCCGGTGGCTGCTGCAAGATCAATGATCAAAGATCCATTCCGCATTTTTTCCATCATCTCTTCTGTGATCAGTATGGGAGCTTTTTTGCCGGGGATCTGGGCAGTTGTGATAACGATATCGGCTTTTGCAATGCTCTCCGCTATTCTTTGTTGTTGCTTTTGTTTGTATTCCTCTGTTTGTTCAACAGCATAACCACCGGCGCTGGAGGCATCTGCTGCACCTTCTACCTCAACAAACCTGGCACCCAGACTCATCACTTCTTCCTTTACTGCAGGCCTGGTATCAAATACTTCTACTACAGCACCCAGCCTTCTTGCAGTTGCTATGGCCTGAAGCCCGGCAACACCGGCCCCCAGTATCAGCACTTTTGCAGGAGCTATACTTCCCGCAGCCGTCATGAACATCGGAAAATATCTTGGGTATTGATTGGCCGCCAGCAAAACAGACTTATATCCGGAAATATTGGCCTGAGAACTCAGTACATCCATGCTTTGAGCCCTGGTGGTTCTTGGAAGCATGTCCATACTGAAAACAGTTATCTTTTGTTTAGCCCATTGCATGGCCAGCTGCTGATGATATAATGGCTGGAATACACCAATAAGTACTTTTGCTGCCGGGATAATTAATTCCGCTGCAGGATGATTGATCGACAGGATAATATCTGATGTTGCAACCACCTCCCTGGCCGTGCTAACAGATGCTCCTGCATTTTCATAATCCTGGTCATTGGCAGCAGCGCTTGTGCCGGCACCGGCTTCAATGGTAACTGCAATTCCTTTTTTAACAAGTTGGGCAACCGCTTCAGGAAGTAGAGATACCCGGGTTTCAAAATGCGGCTCTTTCAGAATACCTACGATCATGCGTTCAATTTATAGCAATTTGATTGCAAATGTATAACTCCATTTACTTCTTTCATATGTAATTAGAATCAGTAGTTGAGATGAGGGAAATCATCAGCTACGGATCAGAAAATGCTGTTTCACTTTGAATTCCTCCCTAAAAAAAACAAAGCCGAGGAAGAAAATGTCGATGGTGTACCGTACAGAAGGATGCGCCTTGATTTCTTCCAGGCTTTCTCCATCTCAAAACTCCAGTGAATATCATCAAATACCATAATGGTATGTTCATCTGATTTTTCAAGGAACCAGTGAAAATATCTTATAGTGGGCTCATACCGGTGATTGCCGTCAATGTAAGCAAGGTCAACTAGCGGTATACGGTCCAGAAGCGGTTTCAATACATCATCAAAATTCCCCTCAAGTACCTGTATGTTTTTACATCCTAATTTTTGAAAATTTTCATTGGCAACCGCAGCAACAGGTCCGCTCCCTTCAATGCTTATTATGGTTGATTGGGGCAGCGCCCTGGAAAAACAGGAAGTAGTGATGCCAAGTGAAGTTCCCAGTTCAATAACAACATCAGGCTTGTAAAATTTTGAAAGCCGGTATAAAATGGTGGCCAGGCGTGGTGGCTTAAGTGCAGATGCCGCAATTTGCTTTACTGACCTCCGGCTCACCTTAGCAGATCTTGAACCCGCTCCCAGATCTGTTATCTGCAACATGTTCCTATTTCTTAACAATGATTTTCTCAGGGCTTCAATGTCTTCAAGATCTTTTTCATTTCCTCCATTCAGCACATGCTGTATAAAATTAAAAACAAATGGAGAATGCATCCCATGACCTTTCCCATTGTATGCATTGATATAATAATGAACATATTTGCGGGCTAACTGAAGGTTATTGTACATCCCGTAAAAATTCAGTGATGTTGATTTTGAAGTGGTATTCTCTCCCAAACCTGGAAAGTGTGTGCAAAAGCATTTTTGTCATCTGCGGCACAATACCTGTCCTGAACCAGCTCCCAGTCTTTTGAAGATATCTCAGGGAAAAATACATCACCATCGAACTTCTGGTGTATCCTGGTAAGATAAATGCGGCTGGCTTCCCCGAATGCAGTTAAAAATATCTCCGCACCACCTATAACAAAGATCTCTTTTATTCCCATGGCCTTTGCCTTTTCTATGGCCTCAGTAACTGAATGAACTACGGTTACACCTTCGTTTTTCCAGTCATGATTCCTCGTGATCACAATGCTTTTTCTTCCAGGCAACGGTTTGCCGATGGATTCAAATGTTTTTCTACCCATCAGGATGGGCATACCCCAGGTTTGATTCTTAAAATACTTAAGATCATTAGGCAAATGCCAGGGCAGCTGGTTATTTTTTCCAATCACATTGTTTTCGCCGGCGGCAACCAATAAACTTAATATGGCAGTGCCCATGGCGTCTGCCCTTCCTGAGGGTGGCGAATGCTGTTGTGAACCGGGTTTAATTTTCTCAGGCATGTGTTGATTCTATTCTGATAATCCTATCATCTGGCAATTGATTACAAAATTATGCTGGATCAGATAACCATAAAAATACTGTAACCAGTCAGCTCCGCATTTATAAACAAAAAAGTATGATCCTTATTCACTAATGAAAACAGCGGTGATTGTTAAACAGCCACAGGCGCTTTGATCGCCGGATGGAACTGGTAATTTTCAAGGCTGAAATCTTCAAACCTGAAATCAAAAATATTTTTCACTTCCGGGTTGATCTTCATTTGAGGAAGCGGTAAGGGACTTCTGCTTAGCTGAAGTTTTACCTGTTCCATATGATTGTTATAAATATGTACATCCCCGAAACTATGTATGAAATCTCCCGGCTGTACATCGCATACCTGGGCCATCATCATGGTAAGCAGGGCATATGATGCAATATTGAATGGCACGCCAAGAAAAACATCAGCACTGCGCTGGTACAACTGGCAACTTAATTTTCCATCTGCCACATAAAACTGAAACAAGGCATGGCAGGGCATCAATGCCATATCCGGCAGGTCATCTACATTCCAGGCGCTGATGATAAGCCGCCTGCTGTCTGGATTTTTTTTGATCTGGCTGATCACATCACTTACCTGGTCAATGGTTTTTCCGGAGGCGCCTTCCCAGCTTCTCCATTGTTTACCATACACTGGACCAAGATCGCCGTTTTCATCAGCCCACTCATTCCATATGCTCACGCCATTCTCCCTGAGGTAGGCAATGTTGGTTGAACCTTTCAGAAACCAAAGCAATTCATGTATAATACTTTTCAGGTGAAGTTTTTTAGTGGTAACAAGGGGAAATCCATTGTTAAGATCAAAACGCATCTGGTAAC
>CBIHLW010000119.1:0-7702 GCA_966210755.1 uncultured bacterium | reverse complement strand
TTGCCATACCCAGCATTGCCTCCCTGGCCTGCTCATAACTCAGTGTTTTATGTTCAAAAAGGTATTGTAATATTTTCTTCATTTACTAAGAAATTATAAATAAGGGGTAATTGAATGTTCCGGATTTTTGCATTGTTCAATGAAATCTATTGTGTCAAATGAAGGCCAGCCACTTTTTAATTCTATATCAGTATGCCTTCCCTGCTGATCCATCTTCACTTCTTCAACCAGTTTCTCATAATGGTTTCTCCCACCGGCGTTAAAACACTTTCAGGATGAAACTGTACGCCCTGCACATCAAATGTTTTATGCTGAAGGGCCATGATATAATCATTTTCATCTCTTGCCGTAACTTCCAGCTGTTCCGGAAATTTTTTTTCATCTATGATCCAGCTATGATAACGCCCTACCGGGAAACTTGCAGGCAGGCCTTTAAACAACCCGGATCTTTTTAACTGGTGAGCAGGTTCCTTTGGCCTGCCAGATCCAGGATCTTCATCCGCTTGGGCGATCCTTATTTCAGTGGCCACCCCGTGATAGACCGTGGTTAAATTGATCAGCGATCCTCCAAAAGCCTGACCAATGGCCTGATGCCCGAGGCAAACTCCAAGTATGGATTTGGAGGACGCATATTCTTTGATCAGCGGCAGCAACTGTCCGGCTTCTTCCGGAATGCCAGGGCCAGGTGATAGTATGATCTTATCATAATCCGCAACCTTTTCAAGCCCTATCTCATCATTCCTGAATACATCAACCTGTTGATCCATCACTTTTTTTACAAGATGAACAAGGTTATAAGTAAAAGAATCATAATTATCAAAAACCAGGATCTTCATAAATGATACTGTTATTATTATTTTTTTAATCAACCAGCTAAGTCATTTTCTCTTCTATAAATTTCCTGCCTTTACGATCGCTGCCTTTAGTGCATTCAATTTATTATTCACTTCCTGTAATTCGTTTTCCGGCCGGCTGGCCGCCACCACCCCGGCACCAGCCTGCAGGAATAATGTATTATCGCGGCTTAACAGGGTTCTTATCATGATGGCATGATTACAATCACCATTAAATCCAACAAAACCAATAGCACCTCCATAAAAATTTCTGGAGTCCGGTTCCCATTCATGAATAAGTTGCAATGCTTTAAATTTAGGAGCTCCGCTTAAGGTGCCTGCAGGAAAAGTGGTGAATAATACTTCAAATGGATTTGACCCTGGTTGTACCTCACCCTTCACTTCACTTACAAGATGAATGACGTGAGAATAATATTGAACCTGTTTATAGTGACTCACTTCAACCTTTGAACAAACCCTGCTTAGATCATTCCTGGCCAGGTCAACAAGCATTACATGTTCAGCATTTTCCTTTGGATCATTTTCCAGTTCTTCAGCTTTTTGCTGATCAATGATATCATTACCCGTTCTTTTGAAAGTACCGGCGATTGGGTGCACAACAACCTTCCCGTTTTTAATTATGAGCTGGGCCTCAGGGGAAGATCCCATAAGCTTATAGTCGCCATAATCAAAAAAGAACAGATAGGGAGAAGGATTGATATTTCTTAAAGCCCGGTAAACATTGAATTCATCTCCATTGAAAGCCTGCCGGAAACGTCTGCTGAGTACGATCTGAAACACATCACCCCTGTAACAGGCCGCGATCCCTTTTTTCACCATTTCAATGTATTCCTCATCCTTCATATTTGATCTTTCCTGATCAATTGGAGTAAATGGATACACCGGTACATCTTTATTGTTGATCAGTCCTTCAAGGATGCTGATCTCACCTGGTAATCCATCTATCTTATTTTCACAAAGGATCAATTCATCCCGGTAGTGGTTGATGGCAATTACATACTGATATAAACGATACCGGGCCACCGGGATTACCTCTTTATTTCTTTCATGGCTGGCAAAATCAATTTTTTCTATAAAGGGGATGATATCAAAACTGAAATAACCATATAGCCCCTGGCCGAATAAGGCTGAAACAGGATCATTGCTTTGAACAGAAAATCTTTGCATGAAATTCCACAGGACCCCGGAAAGAGATTCATTATTTTTCAATGGCTGGGTTTCGGGTGCCTGGCCCGGCAGTTTGAATTCAATTTTATCACGGTCCCTGATCTCGATCCCTGCAATGGCATTGATACAAATAAAAGAGTAGCTGTTCTCAGCCGCATGATGGTCAGTACTCTCAAGGAGAACGGTATCCCTGAACCGGTCTCTTAACCTCAGGTAAATACCAACGGGCGTATATACATCTGCCAGTAGCTTTTTTACGGTGGTGTTGATATTAATTTTTTTCATTCTTTTCCGGTCTGACTTCTTTTGGGAATAAAAAAATCCCGACGTTACTGTCGGGATTCCTTGTATGATAAAACCATAGCAATGACTACACAGAACCCCGATTGAAGTTTGTATGCCACCACCAATGATTGTTTAATAAAAGTTTCATTTCATTACAAAGATGTGGACTGGATCACAAATCAGCAAAAATATTTTCAATAGCTAAATAAAGACCATGAACGAGGCTTCCTCCTTATAAATACACCGCAAAGCGGTCCGAATATGAATTGGTAATACCAGCCGCTGCAAAGTTTAATTCATTTCATTCAGAGAAATTCATTTCAATAGCCTAGGGCCTGACGATCCTTTCTTCCACTTTTTGTTTCTCAAGGTAGAACTTACCCGTAGCTTCATCCGTATTCAGCCACACGCCATCAACATACGTTTTACGGTTGTTGAAATGTCCCTTCATAATTATTTCCTGTCCGGATGCATTTGTATAAGTAAAGGAAACCGAATCGCCTGAAATTTTATATGAGCCCAGGCACCTGGTATTTTCGTCTACACCTCCGGTATAAAATTCCATTCTGTCTTCAGCACTGAATTTAACTACCACCCTTTCCCTGACATCTTCTGTACGATAATATCCCATCCAGATTCCGTCTATTTCGTTGTTATCGTGCCTGGTAAAACTCACCAATACGGTTGTGGCCACCAGGTAAAGTATTGCTTTCATATTCCCCAATTTAGTTCCACACCTATACAAGATGGAAAACTGTGCCAAGAACACCAGCGGGCTGTGAGTTAGCTGCCGGTTCTGCAATACGCTACGCGTCTTTTACATTTTAAATTTTACATTTTCCTTTGCCCCTCTCCTGCAATTCACCCGCGCTCATCACTACAACATACCCTTGGTTGAAGGCAGGTAATTCTTTAATGGATCGCGCTTTACAGCCATTTTAATTGCTTTAGCAAATGCTTTATAGATGGCTTCGATCTTATGGTGTTCATTCTCACCAAAACATTCAATATTGAGGTTGCACCTGGCGGCGTCGGTAAAGGATTTGAAAAAATGATAGAACATTTCAGTGGGCATATCCCCTATCTTTTCGCGGTTAAAGCTGGCATTCCATACCAGCCAAGGCCTTCCGCCAAAATCAAGTAATACCCTGGCATGGGTTTCATCCATCGGTAAGGCAAAGCCATATCTTTCCATTCCGGTTTTATCTCCCATGGCTTTTGCAAATGCTTCACCCAAAGCAATTCCTGTATCCTCTATGCTGTGGTGTTCATCAATATGAAGATCGCCCTTCACACTTATAAAAATATCCAGCATGCCATGACGGGCAACCTGTTCCAGCATATGATCAAAGAAACCAATTCCTGTTTTAATATCCGCTTTACCTGAACCATCAACATTGAGTTCGATCCTGATCTCCGTTTCATTTGTTTTACGAATGTGCGTAACCTTTCTTCCTTTGAGGAATTCATAAATATCCTTCCAGCTTGTGGTTGAAACAGCAATCACTTTTTCAAGTTCATCGGCAGGGTCACTTACTTCAGCTGCACCCAGTTCCGGATTATTCTTTAACCACAATGCTTTACATCCCAGGTTCTTTGCCAGTTGCACATCTGTAATTCTATCACCGATCACAAATGAATCAGGAATATTATAATTGGGATTATTGATATAACCTGTAAACATTCCTGTTCCCGGTTTCCTGGTTTCCAGCATTTCATCCGGATAGCTGCGGTCAATTAATTCTTCCCTGAAAATAATTCCTTCACCTGCGAAGGTGCTCATGATAAGGTTATGCACCGGCCAGAATTCTTCTTCGGGGAATTTTGGCGTACCAAGACCATCCTGGTTGGTCACCATTACTAATTCATAATCCATTTCCGCAGCTATTTTTCCCAGGTATTTAAATACAAAAGGATAAAAACTCAGCTTATCAAATGCATCGATCTGATATGTTGGCGGATACTCCTTTATCATGGTACCATCGCGGTCAATGAATAAACATTTTTTCTTTTGAGCATTCTGGTCAGCCATTATTTAATTTTTATAAGCTTTAAGGGTATCAATTAGTTTCGTGTTTTGATCTTCTGTACCAATTGTGATCCGCAGGCAGTCCTCACAGCCAGCCACATTACTCCTGTTCCGTACAATGATCTGATTTGTTTTCAGGTATTCATACACTGCAGTAGCATTTTCAATTTTTATTAAAAGGAAGTTGGCATCAGAAGAAAATATTTTCTGCACTACAGGAACCATGGCAAGTTCTTTTTTCACCCGTTCTCTTTCCTTTACGATCTCCCTGATCATTTCATTTACTTCATCAAGGTTATCCAGCGCTTTTAATGCCAGTTCCTGTGATGCCTGGTTGATATTATAGGGAGGCTTGATCTTATTAAGCACATTGATGATCTCTTTTGAAGCAAAACACATTCCCAGTCTTAATGCTGCCAGTCCCCAGGCCTTTGAAAGTGTTTGCAATATCACCAGGTTGGGATAATCTTTCAACTCCGCCAACATGGAACGGTGACGGCTGAAATTAATATAGGCTTCATCTATAATGACCAGTCCATTAAAATTATTCAACACCATTTCAAGATCTTCCCTGTCCAGACTATTACCAGTGGGATTATTGGGTGAACAAAAGAAGATCAATTTTGTATCCGCATCAATGGTTTCTTCCAGCGCTTCCATATTTATCTGAAAGGCTTTGGTCAATAACACTTCCCTTGTTTCAACATCATTCAGGTCTGCACAAACCTTGTACATGCCATAGGTAGGCGGACAAATAATGATATTATCCTTACCGGGTTCGCAAAAAGCACGGATCAGGAGGTCAATGCATTCATCACTTCCATTTCCCAACAGGATATTTTCTGCCTCTGTCTGTTTTATCGCAGCCAGCTTTTTCTTCAATTCAATTTGCAAAGGATCCGGGTAACGGTTGTACCATTTGGTAAGCGGTGATCCAAGGCTGTTCTCATTAGCATCAAGAAAGATCTTTCCCTCACCGGAGTATTCGCTTCTTGCGGATGAATAGGGTTGCATGTTTTTTACATTTGACCTTACCATTCTTGCCAGATCAAATGAAGGTTGATCTTCTTTTGCAGCATCGTGTTCGTTCATCCTGTTTACCTCAGGTTTATTTTCTTTTGGAGTCTGCCCGGAAAGAAGCCTGTCCAGTCTTACACGTATCGCATTTGCATGGGCCCTTAAACCTTCGGCTTCCGCCATATCAATCACTGTGGCGCCCAAATTGACCAGTCCCTTATCAGTTAACTTCTGGTAAGTGATCTTCTTCACAAAACTGTCAACGCTTACACCGCTATAGGCGCCTGCAAATCCATTGGTAGGCAGGGTGTGATTGGTACCGCTTGCATAATCGCCGGCACTCTCCGGTGAATAATTCCCAATAAATACTGACCCTGCACTGGTAATACGGAGAGCTATATCATCAGCATGATCACAATTGATGATCAGATGCTCGGCCGCATATTCATTTACCATTTCAATGGCTTCATCCATATTATTTAGAATAACAGCCCTGCTGTTTTCAAGAGACCTGACCGCGATATTTTTTCTTGGTAATGCATTCAGCTGTCTGTCCAGTTCCTTCAGCACCTTATTTACAAGTGTCAACTCATTACTTACTAAAATTACCTGGCTGTCCGTGCCGTGTTCTGCCTGGGACAACAGATCAGCAGCAATGAAAACAGGATCACCTGTTGAATCAGCCATGATACAAAGTTCGCTTGGGCCGGCAGGCATATCAATGGCAACGCCCCGCATTTGGGCCAGCTGCTTTGCTGCCGTTACATATTGATTCCCCGGACCCAGTATCTTTTGTACTGCAGGCACCGTAGCCGTTCCATATAACATAGCTGCAATGGCCTGTGCACCTCCCATCTTAAATAGCTTTGTAATACCAGCCAGCCGGGCGCAGTACAACACAGCAGGATGCACTTTACCATCCTTACCGCAAGGAGTGCAAAGAATAATTTCTTTACAACCCGCGATCTTTGCAGGAATGCCAAGCATTAGTACAGTTGAAAAAAGCGGAGCCGTTCCTCCCGGTACATACAATCCCACTTTTTCAATTGGCAGTGATCGCCTTCTGCATTCCACGCCAGGCATGGTTTCAACAACCAGTTCATCCTGATACTGGGGTTTATGAAAATTGTAAATGTTCTGGTATGCCTGGTGAATGGCCTGTTTCAGATCATGATCCAATTCAGAACCGGCTGCCTCCATTTCTTCCACACCCACCTCCAAAGATCCGATACTGATCTCATCAAATTCCATGATGAATTCCCGGATGGCCTCATCCCCCCTTTCCTTAACCGCATTCATTATCCTTTCCACCGCCTCATGCACCTGCCGGTTATCATGATAAGGCCTTTGTAAAATTTGTTTCCAGTCTTTCCTTGCGGGATATTGTATCAGCTGCATAAATATTTCTTTAAATCACACGATCATTTTTTCTATAGGTACTACCAGAATGCCCTGTGCGCCGGCTTTTTTTAAGGCCTCGATCTTTTCCCAGAATTCGTCTTCACTCAATACACTATGTACAGAACTCCACCCTTCCTGCGCCAGTGGCAGCACAGTTGGACTTTTCATTCCCGGAAGCAAACTGATAATTTTGTCGAGCGCATCATTCGGAGCATTCAGCAATACATATTTATTATCCGATGCTTTTTTTACGGCACGGATGCGAAACAATAACTGGTCAAGTAATTTTTGCTGGTCCAAATCGAGTTGGGAAGTTCTGACCAATACGGCCTGGCTTTTCAAAATGGTTTGAACTTCCTGCAGTCCGTTCATAAATAAAGTAGAACCACTGCTAACGAGGTCGCAGATAGCATCGGCCAGTCCAATGCCGGGCGCCAGCTCAACAGAACCACTGATCTCGTGTATCTCTGCATTTATCCTGTGCTGGTCTAAAAATTTCCGGGTAAGTAAAGGATAAGAAGTGGCTATCTTTTTTTGCTGCAGGAATTGAACATCATCATACTTGTCAGACTTCTTCACAGCAATGCAAAGCCTGCATTTCCCGAAACCGAGTTGTTCCACTACTTCGATATTCTTATTTTTTTCAAGCAATACATTTTCTCCAACTATCCCTATATGCGCTACCCTGTCTTCAACATATTGGGGAATGTCATCATCCCTGAGGAAATAAACTTCCAGCGGGAAATTTTCGGCAAGGATGCGCAACTGGTTTTTACCGTTCTTCACATTAATTCCGCAATCCTTCAGCAACTGAATGCTTTCTTCATGCAGTCTTCCGGATTTCTGAATAGCTATTTTCAGGCTCATATGCTTAACATTAAAAAAGGCTTACCTGATGGTAAGCCCTGGTTTATTGAATGCACAAAACATCACCAGCCTACCTATGGGT
>CBIHLW010000118.1:0-7857 GCA_966210755.1 uncultured bacterium | reverse complement strand
GGTAACCTGCCTGAAGAAATCCGGAAGATGTAAGGCCGGCGATCGCTTCAATCACCTTCTCGTTCTCCTGTCTGAACACTGAACAGGTTATATAAAGAAGGTACCCCCCCGGCTTTACAGCCTTCATAACATTCAAAATGATCTTTTGCTGCAGCCGGTAATAATAATCCAGTTTTTCACTGGTAAAAAAATCCAATTGCTCCGGTGTTCTCGACCAGGTGCCTGAACCGCTACAGGGCGCATCGCAGATCACGATATCGTATTTATTTTTTGGTGTAAAATTTTCATCTGCAATATCTGCAGTAAAAGATGCATAATGAAAAATGCCAGCCCTGCTTAGCCTTTTCCGAAGGTTGAACAAAATGGTTTCACGGATATCGGAAACGGTTAAATCTATTTTTGGATACTGGTCATAGATCAGTATGGATTTACCACCACTTGCAGCGCAGCAATCAAACACAGAAATTACATGATCAAAAAAAGGCGGTTTGAATTTCAATAAGGATTGCATTGTTTTTTGTGAATTCAGATCCTGTACCACCACATCTTCATCTATCTTAAGCACCTCATTGATCTTTGATTGGTTGAACAACCTCAGACAGTCTTCATCTTCTGATTTGAATTCAATACCGGCATGTTGAAGTTGTTGTAATACACGGGCTTTTTTACCAGGACGTATCCTTAAAAAAAGATCGGGCTGGATCAGGAACGACCTGTTAAATTCCAGCCGGTCGATTTCACCGCTTAACAAATCATCATAAGGAAAAATTTGTAGCGCTTCATTTGTGGCAGGGGTCATCCTCATTTTTTCACTGATATCCAGATGAACCTTTTCATCCCAATCAGGCCTTTGTTCTCTCAAAACAATATTGCTTTTATCTGAACATAAAAACAAACCCAATAGAAACCTTTCTTCAGTTTCCAGTTCCCGGAAGGCATTGCCTAACCTGAAATAACAATAACACAGGTGCGTTACCTGCTTCCTGTCGGTAGAACCAAACTTCTTTTCTGTTTTAAAGAATTGCTTCAGCCATGCAGCCAGAGGCAGGCTTCCATCATAGGATGCAATGATCTTCTTGGCAGAATTGATGTAGGAAAAAGACCGCATATGCAAATGTCTGTAAATAACAAACGGTCCACCATATGGTAAACCGCCTGTTCAATATGATGATTAATCTTATAATTCAAGCAAGGCCTTCACGGGGTCTTTTCCAAAAAGTAAAAGCTCAGGATTTTCCAGCAATTCTTTTACCCTTACAAGAAAAGAAACTGATTCACGACCATCAATGATACGGTGGTCATAGCTCAGGGCCAGATACATCATGGGACGGATCACAATTTGTTTGTCAACCACAACAGGGCGTTCTTCAATCTTATGCATTCCAAGAATTGCAGACTGGGGAATGTTGATGATGGGAGTTGACATCAGGGATCCGAAAACACCGCCATTTGTAATAGTGAATGTTCCACCCTGCATTTCTTCCATTGTTAATTTATTATCCCTGGCTTTTGTGGCCAGCTCAATCACCTTCAACTCAATTTCAGCCATGCCAAGGCTTTCCGCATTTCTGATAACCGGTACCACTAATCCTTTTGGAGCTGATACAGCAATTGATATATCACAGTAATTATGGTATACAATTGAATCGCCATCGATATAGGCGTTTACGGCTGGCCATTCCTGCAATGCATAACAAACTGCCTTGGCAAAAAAACTCATGAAGCCAAGATTTACGCCATGCTTTTCCTTGAATTTTTCCTTGTTGGCGGTTCTTATGGCCATTACCTTACTCATATCCACTTCATTGAAAGTGGTAAGCATGGCCGTTGTATTTTTTGCTTCTACCAACCTGCGGCTTACGGTTTTGCGCAGGTTGCTCATTTTTTCTTTTTTCTCATCGCGGCTAAAAGCCTCTGCCCCGGGCCTTCGTCCCGGGTTTGATAAAGCAGCCATCACATCCTCTTTCATGATCCTGCCATTGTAACCGCTTGGCTGAATATTTTTTGGATCTACTTTTTTATCAGCAATGATTGCAGAAGCAACAGGTGTAGCCCTGACTTCCGTTTCGGATTTCTGAACTTTTGTTTCCGTACTGCCTTTTGCCGGTGTTGTTGAAGGCTTTACTTCTTCCGTCCTGGAGACCTCCGGTTTGGCTTGCTGAACCTCAGTGCCGGAACTGCTTTCGGGTTTTGCGGCGGCATCATCAATTTGGGCCACCACATCTCCGATATTTAAAGTATCCCCTTCTTTGCCAACAGTTTTTAATACCCCGGCTTTCTCAGCATTTACTTCAAAAGTTGCTTTTTCGCTTTCCAGTTCAGCAATCACTTCATCTCTGTCCACATAATCTCCATCCTTTTTTAACCATTTTATTAATGTCACTTCGTTAATGGATTCCCCTACTGTTGGTACTTTAATGTCGATCATATTTTCAAATCTAAATGTATTTATGATTATGGCCTCCGGTTATCAGCCGGTGGCCAATTGCTGATGGCATTATATGCTAAATGCCGTCTCAATGATCTCACTTTGTTCCTGGCCGTGCACCTTGCTAAATCCACTTGCCGTAGCTGCCCCTGGCTGCCTGCTGATGATACCATAATTGATGCTTTTTAGATTCATCTGCAAATATGATGCAGCGCCCATGTTCAATGGTTCTTCCTGCACCCAGAACCAGGTTGCTTTTTTGTATTTATTATACAGTTCATCCAATTGATTGTAAGGTAAAGGATACAACTGCTCCAACCTTATAATGGCAATATCATTCCTGTTTTCTTTTTGCTGACGTTCAGCAAGATCAAAATATATTTTACCTGAACAGAATAATACTTTCTGAACTTTTGATACATCTTTAACGATCGGGTCATCTATAACTTCCCTGAAGCCGCCATTGGTAAATTCATTGATTACGGAATAAGTTCCGGTATGACGCAGGTTGGCTTTGGGAGAAAAATTCACCAGTGGTTTTCTGAATGGCCAGCTTAGCTGTCTTCTCAACACGTGGAAAAAATTGGCAGACGTTGTTACGTTGGTGATCACCATGTTCAACTCCGCGCACATCTGTAAAAATCTTTCCATTCTTGCAGAACTATGTTCAGGACCCTGTCCTTCATAACCATGCGGAAGTAATAATACAACACCGCTCATGCGCTGCCATTTGGTTTCTGCCGAACAGATGAACTGGTCAATAATGATCTGTGCACCATTTACAAAATCACCAAATTGCGCCTCCCATAGTACCAGTGAATTGGGATGCGCCATGGCATAGCCATACTCAAATCCCAGTACTGCAAATTCGCTGAGTAGTGAATTATAGATCCTGAAAGAACCCTGATTCTCCTTCACATTACTCAGCCTGCTGTATTCCTTGTTGGTGGCTTCATCATAGATCACCGCATGCCGGTGAGAAAATGTTCCCCTTTTTACATCCTGTCCACTCATGCGCACGTCTTTACCTTCCGCTATCAAACTTGCATAGGCAAGTAATTCCCCGGTAGCCCAATCGATCTTTTGTTCCGAATCATAAAGTTTGATCTTATCGCTAATGATCTTTTCAACCTTTCTTAATGGCTTGAAATCAGAAGGCCATTTCATTAAAGAATTGAAGAGGAGCTTAAAATCAGCTTCACTAATGGCAGTTACCGGTGAACGGTTAAAGTCCTCCTCGCTGGCATTCCTTAAGCTTTTCCACCAGCGTTCCGGCTCCTGGTAATTATAAGGAAGGGGGTTTTGTTTTATTTCATCCAGCCGCTCCTGAAGGTCGGACCAGAATTTCTTTTCCATTTCCTTAGCCATTTGCTGAGCATCAGATTCACCGTGCTTCAGTAGATACTGAACATATACTTCACGGGGATTGGCGTGTTTATCTATCAAAGCATACAACTGTGGCTGGGTAAATTTTGGATCGTCACCTTCATTGTGTCCGTGACGGCGGTAGCAAACCATATCTATAAAAATATCCGTATTGAATTCCTGCCTGTAACGGGTAGCTATTTCAATACACTGAACCACTGCTTCCGGATCATCACCATTAACATGAAACACCGGCGCCTGTATGGCCGATGCAATTGAGGTTGCATAATCTGAGCTTCTTGCATCATCAAAATCGGTAGTAAATCCTATCTGGTTATTGATCACAAAATGAATGGTTCCTCCGGTATAATATCCGTTGAGGGCACTCATCTGGATGATTTCATATACTATTCCCTGTCCGGCAACCGATGCGTCTCCGTGTATAAGTACCGGCAGTACACTATCGAACTCAGATTGATACAATACATCGGCCTTTGCTCTGGAATATCCCAATACTACAGGGCTTACCGCTTCAAGATGGGAAGGATTGGGCATCAGTTTCAAATGCATTTTCTTTCCGCCGGCCGTTTGCACCTCACTGCTGAAACCAAGATGGTATTTTACATCACCGCTGCCCATGGTCTGGTCAGGTATGGCCGTACCCTCAAACTCACTGAAGATCTGTTCATATGTTTTACCAAGAATATTTGCCAGGATATTTAATCTTCCCCTGTGGGCCATGCCTATCACAGTTTCCTGAACGCCAGATTCAGCAGCAACGGAGATCATGGCATCCAGCGCAGCAATGGTGGTTTCGCCCCCCTCCAGAGAAAATCTTTTCTGACCAACATATTTAGTATGTAGAAATTTTTCGAAGATCACACCCTGATTCAATTTTTCAAGGATCCGCTTTTTTTGTTGAAGCGGTAAGGGCTTGTGAAATGTATGCTCAATTTCATTTTGTAACCAGTCGAGTTTTTTCTGATTTACAATGTATTTATATTCAACCCCAATGTGGCCGCAATAGGTTTTTTTTAATTTGTCGATCACCTGTTCCAGTTTTGCCTGGGGAAGACCCGCAAACTGAGCGGCTGCAAAGTTTTGCTGAAGGTCGGATTCCTTAAGACCAAAATATTTGAGGTCCAGTTCAGCCCCACGGTCCTTTCTTTCCCGGATGGGATTGGTTCTGGCAACCAAATGGCCTTTTTTCCTGTACGCTTCTATAAGCCTGTACACTGCAAATTCCCTTGACAATTGATCTGCATCAACTGCAACTGCCTGTTCATTACCGGCAATATTGGCCTGCCCATTGTTGGGTTTTAGCATGGCAAAGTCAAAGCCTTCAAAAAACTTGCGAAAATCGGGGTCAACACTCTCAGGGTCCTGAACAAAATCATTATAAAGTCCCTCGATATAAGCCGGGTGAGATTGTGTGATATAGGAAAAGTCCTTCATCTAAGGAAATTTGATTATGGTTATCCCGGTCATCCGGGATTTGGGATGCAAATATCGGCCTTAATTTTCAAAAGATTAAGGTGGATGGAGTTCATAACTCCAGATTAAAATACAAATTCAATGTTCGAAGAGCTGTATCGTGAATTTTATGTGATTTTGGGACAACAGCCCCACCGTTCCCGTAATGGAGTAAAGCAATAATGCAGCTATTTTTACCTGGAATTCATTCTTTGAACTTTTTTACACCCAACTTTGGAGCAATCCATGTTCTTTTACCAAATTTTTTGAGTTTTATTTTCCCTTTTTCCACTACTAACCTTACCTTTGCCGTCCTGAATTCAAAACCAGGATTTAAATTTCCAGAACATGGCTAATCATAAGGCAACAAAAAAAGATATGCGTCAGGCGGCTAAGCGTCGTGAAAGGAACAAATATTACGGTAAAACCACCCGTAATGCCATCCGTGACATTAAAGTAGTACAGGATAAAGCGGCTGCCGGTAAAGAATTGCCTGAAGTTATTTCTATGATCGACCGATTGGCAAAGCGTGGAATTATTCATAAGAATAAAGCCAGCAACCTGAAAAGAAAACTTACCAAAAGAGTGAATGCGATAGCATAAGCTTCACTGTTCTAAAATATTAAAGTCCTCGCATGCGTGAGGACTTTTTTTATTGGCCAACACCTAACTTAGCAGGATGCGAATTGTTTACCTGCTTATATTTTTGGCCCTTCCTTTTTTCAGCTTCACCCAGGATCTTACCACCAGGTTTGAGAAATCAGGTGGCGCTCAAACTTCATCCTACCATGAGGTAATTGAATGGTGGAAAAAACTGGATGCGGAATCACCGTTTGTGAGCATGAAGACCATGGGACCTACAGACGCCGGATATCCCTTACACCTTGTACTAATTTCCGCTGTTCAGGATTTTGATATCAGTTCCCTCAAAAAGAAGGGAAAGGTGATCCTGTTTGTAAACAATGGTATACATCCGGGCGAACCCGATGGAATTGACGCCAGTATGATATTAGGAAGAGAACTTGTTCTTACAAAGTCTATGATCCCGGAAAATGTGGTACTTGCGTTAATACCGGTTTATAATATCGGAGGAGCTTTAAACAGGAGTCAGCATTACCGCGTAGATCAAAACGGACCCGTGGAAATTGGCTTTCGGGGTAATGCGCAAAACCTTGACCTGAACCGGGATTTCATAAAAGCCGATTCCAAAAACGCATTGAGCTTTGCAAAGATCTTTCATTATCTGGATCCGGATGTGTTCATTGACAACCATGTAAGCAATGGATCGGATTACCAGCACGTGATGACCCTGATCACCACGCAGCATAATAAACTGGGTGGTGAACCTGGTGCTTACATCAATAAAAACTTTGAACCGGCTATTTATGACGAGATGAAACGGAAAGGCTGGGATCTTGTACCATACGTAAATCATTTTGGAGCAACACCGGATAAAGGATGGAGTGAATTCTGGGATAGTCCAAGATACAGCAGTGGTTATGCTGCCCTTTGGAATTGCTTTGCCTTTGTACCGGAAACACATATGCTGAAACCCTATGATCAAAGAGTACATGCCACAAAAGACCTCATGAAAAGTTTTATTGCTTTTACGTCTGAGCATGGCCGTGAGATCATCCGGATAAGGTCTAGAGCAAAAAAACAGCAAGCATCCCAGGAGGAATTTCCGATAGCATGGAAATGGGATCATTCACGATCCAGTGAAATTATTTTCAAAGGATATGAATCAGGCAATAAACCAAGCGCTATTTCGGGTTTGCCCAGGTTGTATTACGACCGTACTAAACCATTTGAGAAAAAGGTTCCATTCTACAATCAGTATCTTGATACGCTCTCAATAGACAGACCTTTGGCGTATATCATTCCTCAGGGCTGGTGGAAAGTGATAGAAAGGCTGGAAGCGAATAATATAAAGATGAGAAGGTTCACCAATGACACAACACTGCAAGTGGAAGGTTATAAGATCGATTCTTATCAATCGGGCCAGCGGCCATTTGAAGGACATCATTTAAATACCGGTGTGAAGGTCTCAAAAAATACAAAAACGATCAGATTCAGGAAAGGTGATTATTTTATTCCAATGAACCAGGATGCCAACCGTTTTTTGATACAGGTACTGGAACCGCATGCCGAAGACAGTTATTTCGCATGGAATTTTTTTGATCCCATCCTTGGACAAAAAGAAGGTTATTCGGATTATGTATTTGAGGAAACAGCCCTGGAATACCTGAATAAAAATCCTGAGCTTAAACAAAGACTGGAAGAAAGAAAAAGAACAGATAGTGTGTTTGCAAATAGCGGGAGGGCCCAGCTCAACTTCATTTATCAGAATTCTCCCTATTACGAACCGGCTCATATGCAATATCCTGTTTACAGGGTTGCACGCCAATAGCATAGGCCAAGGGAAAGAGAGATCTACAAGGTCTAAAGAAAAATAAAAGATGCCTCCCTCTTTCCCTCTTTTCCCTCTTTTCCCTCTTTTTCCTCTTTTCCCTCTTTCAACCTCTTAGCCACATCTCTTTCCCTCTTTTCCCTCTTTCAACCTCTTAGCCACATCTCTTTCGCTCTTTTGC
>CBIHLW010000117.1:0-7896 GCA_966210755.1 uncultured bacterium | reverse complement strand
GTTATTTCAAGGTAGTGTTGGTTGTATAAGTTCAAAGTTTAAAGTCACGGCTATTCCTGGGGTTATTCACTTTTTTAAGAAAATTGAATTCCCTAAATTGTCTTCCTGGTGTTCAACTATATGCATGAAATAAGTACACCTACTTTGAACTCTGAACTCTGAACTACTATATCAGCTGGCGCTTACCCTTGTTCCAAACATCGGTGACGTACAGGCGAAGATCCTGGTCAGCCATTTTGGAGAGGCGTCTGCAATTTTTAAAGCGCCCATTCAGTTGCTTGAAAAAATTGAAGGCATTGGTTCAGTGAGGGCACAATCCATAAAAAACTTCAGGGATTTTAAACCTGCAGAACAGGAGATCAGGTTTATTGAAAAATACGGTATCAAACCATTATTTCTTACAGATAAGGAATACCCCCAGCGCCTGCTCAATTGTTATGATTCGCCAACCATGGTTTTTTACAAGGGAGTGGCAGACCTCAATTGTTCAAAGGTAGTTGCCATAGTAGGCACCCGGAGTTATACTGATTATGGAAGATCATTTACAGAGAAACTGGTCAAAAATCTTTCTGAACATGGAGTTCTCATCATCAGTGGCCTTGCCTATGGCATAGATGCCATTGCCCACAAGGCAGCTTTAAAAAATAACATTCCAACTGTTGGTGTAGTAGGACATGGATTAGATAAAATGTATCCTTACGATCATGCATCGCTTGCCAGGGATATGGTGAAACATGATGGAGGGATCCTGACCGAGTTCTTTAGTGGCACCAAACCGGACAAACATAATTTCCCATTACGGAACCGCATTGTAGCCGGGTTAAGCGATGCCACTGTTGTAGTGGAAACCCATATCAAGGGAGGCAGCATGATCACGGCTAAACTTGCCGATGCTTATAACCGTGATGTTTTTGCCGTTCCGGGCAGAACTACTGATAAATATAGTACCGGTTGCAACCACCTTGTAAAATATAATAAAGCCATCCTGCTGACCGATGCCGATGAAATGCTTGAGGTGTTGGGATGGAAAGAAAAAAAGAAAGAAGCCAGGAAACAAAAAGAACTTTTTATTGAGCTTTCTTCAGAAGAAAAGCAGGTGATCCATTTACTCAGTGAAAAGGAATCCGTTCTTATTGATGAGATCAATCTAAAAAGTGGTTTGAGCAGCAGTTCCGCCGCTGCAGCCATTTTGAATCTGGAACTCCAGGGCGTAATAACCTGCCTGCCAGGGAAAATGTATAAGCTGATGTGAAGTCATTAGTCGGAAGACTGTCCCGGCGGGGGAAGCGTTCAACGTTCAGAGTTCAAAGTTCAAAGTTCAGAGTTCAAAGCCGGTGAATTAAATTCGAAAACTCATACTTTAATCTCTTAACCGGTTACCAACTACGAACTTAGGACGCTGACTTTGAACTTTGAACTACCGGCTCCAGACTCCCGACTCCCGACTCCCGACTCTCGCCTCCCACTCCCTATCTTTATTCCATGCAAGTAGATTACCTCATTGTTGGCCAGGGCATCTGTGGCACCATGCTTTCCTGGTTCCTGCACAAAGAAGGAAAAACCTTTATTGTTATAGATGATAATAATGAAAATGCATCATCCAAGATCGCTGCAGGAATTATAAACCCGGTAACGGGAAGAAGATATGCCTATACCTGGATGATAGATGAAGTGATGCCTTTTGCCATTCAGACGTATAAGGAAGCAGGACATTATTTTAATACCAGCCTGGTAGCAGAAAAGAGCATCATTGATTTTTTTCCTTCACCACAAATGCGCAATGCTTTTGTGGACCGCCTCAGAGAAAACGATACTTATCTCCATTCCTTTCCCGATCAGAATCATTTTAATGCTTATTTCAATTATGATTTTGGATGTGGTGAGATCAGGCCCGCTTATATGGTTAATTTGAAGGAACTGTTGCAAAAGTGGAGAATGAAACTTATTGAAATGAATGCACTCCTCCAGGAAAGCTTCAGGATTGAAGATTTGAAAACAGACGATGATCATATTGGGTATGGAGTGATACAGGCAAAAAAAATTATTTTTTGTGAAGGTGCGGAGGGCACTGCCAATCCATGGTTTGAACTATTGCCTTATGCACCCAATAAAGGAGAAGCACTGGTAATTGAATGTAATGATCTTATCACCAGTTTTATTTTCAAAAAAGGATTGATGCTGGCGCCGCTACCGGAAGCGAATCTTTACTGGGTGGGATCAAATTACCAGTGGGAATTTGCAGATGATCAGCCATCAGCTTCCTTCCGGGATCACGCCATGCAGCTGCTAAATGGCTGGCTTAAAAAACCATTCAGACTGGTATCACATAAAGCAGCCGTTCGTCCGGCAACACTTGAAAGAAGACCTTTTGTTGGCTTTCATCCTGTTCAACCAAACATTGGAATACTAAATGGAATGGGAACAAAAGGCAGTTCCCTGGCTCCTTTCTTTGCACACCAGCTGGTTCAGCATATGATCCATAATTTCCCGATTGCGCCGGAGGCTGATGTGAACCGCTTTGGTAGGATAATGCGGAAAGCTACCGGCCAATAGCCCCTGCCCATTAGCTTTTTCCCTACCTTCCTGCCATGAAAGACCCGGCTTTGGTGTATCAGCTGCAATTGGAGCATCACCAGTTACAATTAAAGGAATTACTTAAAAAAAGGAACCGCCTGGGATGGATAAGATTCATTGTTTTTATTTTAATGATCATTGTATCCTACCAGGTATTTATATCATTTGGGATTTGGGGTTTGTTACCCACACTTGCAGGAATTGGAATGCTGCTTTACCTGGTTTCAGTTGATGTGAACAATAACCAGAAGATAAACAATACCAGAACACTTATTACGATCAATGAAGAAGAACTGAGGTTTCTTTCACACGATTTTCACCACCATTATGATGGTAATAAGTATACACCTGCCCTGCATGATTATGCCAATGACCTTGATCTTTTTGGAAAAGCATCCATATTTCAATGGATGAACCGGTGTTATACGGAACAGGGAAGAGATTTACTGGCCCATGATCTTTTACACCCGGCTTCAATGGCATTTATAAACAAAAGACATGAAGCCATAAAGGAATTGGCACCGGAAACGGAATGGAGACAACAACTTCAGTCCTTTGCCATGCAAACAACCGTCACCAAAAAAACGGAAACCAAAACGGTACAATGGCTAAGCGAAGAAGAAAGTCATTTTAAGAGCAGCAACTGGAAAATAGTTGTATCGGCATACTCAGTCATCACCATATCCATCACCCTTGCTGCCATCGTTGGTTTTATTCCGGGTGGCATCTATTCCTTCCTATATGGACTATTCCTTACAACATCCATCATCCTGAGCCGGAATACGGTGAAA
The DNA here is from genome assembly GCA_966210755.1 of uncultured bacterium. Lineage (GTDB taxonomy): Bacteria > Bacteroidota > Bacteroidia > Chitinophagales > Chitinophagaceae > Flavisolibacter. The sequence goes on along the minus strand of CBIHLW010000117.1, from coordinate 4,531 downwards.
CCTTATATCCTTCTTTCGGGTATAGTAAAAGAAGTGGCCACGCTGCAGCAACTGGTTAGCTGGATAGAAAAGCCCAGGTTTGCTTCGGCATGGATGCAACAATTACAGCACCAGAGCGCGCAGCACCAGATCAGGGCATCTGAAGAGATCCGTGATCTTAAATCCATTCTGGACCGGTTCGATCTCAGGCTGAATATTGCCGGCCTCCTTTTTTTCAATGCATTTTTTCTCTGGGATGTAAGACAAATGATAGCACTCAATGAATGGAGAAGAAAAAATAAACATCATGTGTCCGGATGGTTTGAAATGATTGCCGAAACAGAAATACTGAACAGCCTTGCTTCCATACATTTCAATCAACCATCCTGGTGCTTTCCTGAAATAGTGGATGAACATTTTGTTTTCAGAACTACCTCCCTCGGACATCCACTGATTCCGGCAGCTTCAAGGGTTGATAATAATTTCGATCTGGAAGGCCTGGCCAAAATCGGACTGATCACCGGATCTAATATGGCAGGTAAAAGTACTTTTTTAAGAAGCCTTGGCGTCAATACGGTTCTTGCCCAAATGGGTTCGCCGGTTTGTGCTTTATCAATGACGCTGTCTCCGGTACACTTAATGAGCAGTATGAGGATAGCTGATAACCTTGCCGAGAATACGTCCACTTTTTATGCCGAACTGAAGAAACTGAAAACAATAATTGAAGCGGTCAACAGGCAGGAAAAGGTCTTTATCCTGCTGGATGAAATTTTAAGAGGCACCAATTCTTACGACCGCCATACCGGCTCTGCTGCCCTGATAGCACAACTTGTAAGAAAAAAAGCTGTTGCAGTAATAGCAACCCATGATGTTGAACTGGCTAAACTGGAAGCCACCTTCCGGGGTTCGGTGATCAACTATCATTTTGATGTACAGGTGGAAGGGGAAGAACTGTATTTTGATTATAAACTTAAAAATGATGTGTGTACCAGCCTGAATGCTTCGATATTAATGAAGAAGATCGGGATTGAACTGGAGGAACAGACGAACAGGGAGCACGGAACAGAGGAATTACAGATGTAGGGCCATGCCAAAGAATGGCCCTCCTGCATATTATGTAACCGTTGTCGCATTGGCCATTCGACGGCATGGCCGGGAGGAACAGACGAACAGGGAGCACGGAACAGAGGAATTACAGATGTAGGGCCATGCCAAAGAATGGCCCTCCTGCATATTATGTAACCGTTGTCGCATTGGCCATTCAACGGCATGGCCGGGAGGAACAGACGAACAGGGAGCATGGAACAGAAAAAATAAGAACGTAGAGGTTATATTTGCCGCCTGAATCAAATGGCCAATGGCTATTGGTTAGAACAATCAACCCAACAAACTATGTTCCGCTCCCATACCTGTGGTGAATTAAGATTGCATGATACAAATACAGAAGTAACCCTGGCCGGGTGGGTGCAAACCGTGCGCAAATTTGGATCGATCACATTTGTAGATCTGCGCGACCGGTATGGCATCACCCAATTATTGTTCGGTGAAGAATTGAACATTGAACTGGAACAGAATACCCTGGGCCGGGAATTCGTTGTTCAGGCCTCAGGTAAGGTTTCAGAGCGCAGCAATAAGAATAAAAATATACCTACAGGCGATATCGAGATCATTGTATCCTCTTTTAAGATCCTGAATAAATCTTCCATACCACCATTTACCATTCAGGATGATACGGATGGCGGTGATGACCTCAGAATGAAATTCAGGTACCTTGATCTCCGGAGGAATGCAGTCAAAAAAAATCTTGAATTGCGATATGCCGTTAACCGGGCTACCAGGGATTACCTGCACCGGAATGGTTTTATGGATATTGAAACACCCTTTCTTATCAAATCAACTCCTGAAGGAGCAAGGGATTTTGTAGTTCCTTCCAGAATGAATGAAGGACAGTTCTATGCCTTACCCCAATCGCCCCAAACATTTAAACAATTGTTGATGGTAAGTGGTTACGACCGTTATTACCAGATCGTAAAATGTTTTCGTGATGAGGACCTGAGGGCCGACCGGCAGCCGGAGTTTACCCAGATAGATTGTGAAATGGCATTTGTTGAACAGGAAGATATCCTTGCCATGTTTGAAGGACTGGTGAAATATATTTTCAAAGAAGTAAAAGATATCGATTACAAAGAACCGGTTCAAAGAATGAGCTGGGAGGAGGCCATGTGGCAATTTGGAAATGATAAACCCGATATCAGGTTTGGAATGAAACTGGCCAACCTGAAATCTGCATTCAATATAGGCGGCGAAATACCCGCAACCGGTGAATTGATAAATGGCGCAGGCTTTGGCGTTTTCGACAATGCGGAAACAGTATTGGCCATAGCCGTTCCAGGTGCTGCCGCATATACACGCAAACAAACCGATGAACTTACAGAATGGGTAAAACGTCCCCAGATAGGCATGCAGGGATTGGTGCATATTAAATACAATACGGACGGAAGCATCAAAAGCAGTGTTGATAAATTTTATAATGAAGAAAAATTAAAGGCCATTGCTGATATGGCCCAGGCACAACCTGGTGACCTGATCTTAATTCTTGCCGGTACTGAAGAAAGAACCAGAAAGGCCATCAGTGAACTGAGACTGGAACTGGGTGAAAGAATGGGACTGCGCAAAAAAGATGAATTCAGATTACTTTGGGTATTGGATTTTCCTTTATTTGAATACGCGGAAGAAGACAATGGCGGCGGCCGCTGGGTAGCCCGTCACCATCCGTTTACCGCTCCCAAACCTGCACATATCGATGCCATGATCAATAATGATCCGTCAATAACAAATGCAGCCGAATACCTGAAGCATCCCTATGCCAGTATCAAAGCCAATGCTTATGACATGGTATTGAACGGCAATGAAATTGGTGGAGGATCAATCAGGATATATCAAAGAGCGTTACAGGAAAAAATGTTCGCAGCCCTTGGAATGAGCAAAGAAGAAGCCCTTCATAAATTTGGTTTCCTGCTGGGAGCTTTTGAATATGGCGCCCCGCCGCACGGAGGAATTGCATTTGGATTTGACAGGCTGTGTGCCCTTCTTGGAGGCAGTGAAAGCATTCGCGATTTCATAGCCTTCCCTAAAAACAACAGCGGCCGTGATGTGATGCTCGATGCGCCTTCCACCATTGATGAAAAGCAACTGGAAGAATTGAATATCAGGTTGAGGAAATAATTCAGATTTATCCACGTCCGCTCTTCCCATGTTTTGAAAGAAAATGTTAAGTAAATAAAAACTGCCATTATCATGAATGGCATGTTTTATATTCATGGTCATGGTAAAATCTATTATATTGTTTTTTCTGGCTGCCACTTTCCTTTCGTGCCAGAAAGAAGCTGCCACTGAAATTCAATCGCCGGCTCAAAGCTTTCTGAATGTGTCCTATGGCGGTGATCCCTCACAAAAAATGGATATCTATCTTCCCGAAGGCCATACCGATACAACTAAAATTCTCATAATGATCCATGGAGGTGCCTGGACTGGCGGAGACAAATCTGAAATGACCCCATACATTCCGGAATTTCAACAGCGTTTTCCCGGATACGCCATTGTAAATACCAACTATCGCCTGGCCAGTGCATTTAATAATTATTTTCCAACACAGGAAAATGACATGAAGGCCGTTGTTGATTTCCTTATTACGAATAAAACTGAATACGGCATTTCCCAAAAATTTGTATTGCTTGGTGCCAGTGCCGGCGCGCATATGGCTTTGCTCCAGGCATATAAATACAATTCCCCTTCTATAAAAGCTGTTGTTGATTTTTTTGGTCCTGCGGACATGGCTGATCTTTACAATAATATTACCGATCCCACCATTAAAATGTCGTTTCAGATCTTAATGGGTGGAACACCTGCAGGCAATCCTTCCATGTACCAGCAGTCTTCTCCTTTGAATTTTGTTTCCGCACAGTCTCCACCTACAATTATACTTCACGGGGCAGATGACTACCTGGTTCCTGTATCGCAGTCTGTTTCACTTAAAAATAATCTGGATGCCTTAGGTGTTCCCAACAAATTGATTGTTTTTCCCGGTATGGGACATGAGGCATGGCCGGCAGCAACAATGGATCATGCTTTTAACCAGATCGAAGATTTTATTAAGGCTAATGAATAAGAGAGATTTCAAAATGAAAAATGTAAAATGTAAAATGTAAACCGGCGTGACTGGTTATTTATAGCAGGCTGAAAATGCGCGCTTTTGACTTTTGAATTTTGAATTTTAATTTTTCACCTCCATTGCACACGCCTCCCTACCGCCTTTTCCGCTTTCTTCCTTAATTTGAACCATGAATTCCTCAGCCCCACTTGCAGAACGGATGCGGCCACAAACGCTTGATGACCTGGTTGGGCAGGAACACCTGGCAGGGAAGGGAAGTATTTTAAGAACAGCTATTGAGAATGGCAAGATCCCTTCTCTGATCTTAAGGGGTGCGCCGGGAACAGGTAAAACCACCATCGCCAACATTATTGCGCATAGCCTGGATGTTCCATTCTTTAC
>CBIHLW010000116.1:0-7923 GCA_966210755.1 uncultured bacterium | reverse complement strand
ATGATAAATCCGTATTGCTGCGCCAGGTAGCGCTGGGCGATGAAAAGGCATTTCGTATGTTGTTTGATGAGTATAAGGACCGGTTTTATTCCGTTTCCCTGAAAATGACCGGCAATAGTGATTTGGCACAGGAAATGGTGCAGGATATTTTTGTTAAGATCTGGAAAAACAGGGCTACACTCCCCGATATCCAAAACCCGGATGCCTATTTACTTACTGCTCTTTACCGCCAGATTTTTAAATATTACAAAAAGCTGGCTTTGGAACGTAAACTTCTCAGGGTGATTGCTGAATCACCGGCCTTTCAAAATATCACGGATGAAACGGTGCTGGCAAGGGAAAGCGAACGGTTGATCAACGAAGCCATTTCAAAACTGCCCCAGCAACGCCAGCTGGTATTCCGGCTTAGTAAACAGGATGGACTCACCAGAGACCAGGTGGCAGAAAAACTGAACATCTCTCCACATACAGTCCGGAACCATATGGCGGAAGCGATCAAATTTATCAGAGCCTACCTGAAGCATGCTGCCTTTATTGGAATGATGATATGGCTGATCATCTGTTGATTTCAAAACTTCTCCCAATTATTTTCATACCGGGTAGTACACCCGCTCCTTACCTGGATCTGTCTATATGATCAGAACCGGAAGCCGTTTTGATCTCTTATTGTTTAAACTAAGAACTATGCACCTTCCAAAAGAAAGGATTGCTTATTTACTGGAAGCCTATACTTCAAAAAAGGCCACTTCACAGGAAGAACAGGAATTGATGGAATACCTCCATGATGCGCAGGATGATGCTGATCTGAAAGCCTATATTGAAAATCTATGGAACAGTTATCAGCCTGGCGAATCTGTCAGCACTGCTGATTGGGATGGGATGTTTAACCGTATCATCAGGAGTGATAAGGTTTATTCAATTGTTGAGAAAACCAACAATAAAAATATCATCTGGCGCAGGATTGCAGTAGCTGCTGCAATAGTGCTTTTACTAGTATCCGGTTCTTATTTGATCCGGAATCCTGTCGATAAAAACCTGTCTGTTTTGGAAGAACAACAGCAGCTGCCTGTAAAAGACGTGATGCCTCCATCAACTAATAAAGCCACTTTAACCCTCGCCAGCGGTAAAATAATAGTACTGGATAATGCTGGTAATGGTTCATTGTCCGCACTGGGGGCTACCAATGCATCCAGGTTAAACGAAGGGGAACTGGCCTATACTGACACTGAACTTCCGGTAGTGGAGCTGCATACTTTATATGTTCCTAAGGGCAGTAAGCCTATGCACCTGCAACTGTCCGACGGAACAGGGGTATGGCTTAACGCGGCATCAGGCATCACCTTTCCAAATGTGTTCACTGGAAATGAAAGAACGGTTACCGTAACAGGTGAATCCTATTTTGAAGTGAAGCATGATGCCGGTCGTCCTTTTATTGTAAGCAAGGGCGATATGCAGGTAAGGGTGCTGGGAACAAAGTTTAATGTAAATGCCTATGATGAAGATGATGATATAAGAATAACCCTCCTGGAAGGTTCTGTAAAAGTATTTAATGGAAATAAGGAAAGCCTTTTAAAACCAGGACAGCAGGCAAGACTGGCAAATGGTGGTATCAAAGTGCAAAATGAGAACAACCTGCAGGAAGTGATGGCCTGGAAAAATGGTTTGTTTGAATTTAATGACACGGATATTCAAACGATCATGAAACAAATAGAAAGATGGTATGATGTAGATGTGGTATTTGATGGTGCGGTTAACCAGCATTTCAACGGAACCATTCAACGTCAGGTAAATGTTTCCAAAGTGCTGCACATGCTGGAAAAAACGGGTGGCATCCGTTTCTCCATCGAGGGCCGGAAAGTAATAGTAAAGAATTATTGATAGAACCGGAGCAACTAAATGAAAAACCGGGAAGTGTTGAGACCACTGCCCGGTGAGGTTTAGGTGCATCCGATACATACAATGGTAATAGACTGCTTATAACGTAAACCCAAACCTGATCAAAAGTATGAAAAATGATCTTAGTAGAGATACGGCCCGGTTATGCCGTATCCGGTTAACCAAACAACTGAAAATAACTATGAAGCTGACGGCAATCATATTATTAGCAACCAGCTTGCAGATCCACGCCAGCGGATATGCGCAGAACGTTTCTCTCTCTGAGAAGAATGCTCCCCTGGAGAAAATTTTCCAGGAGATCAAAAAGCAAACGGGTTACTCATTTCTGTATTCAAGCGAAGTGCTGAACCGCGCCCGTACCATAGATATAATGGTGCGGAATGCTCCACTCAACGAGGTGTTGAAGATCTGTTTTAACAACCAGCCGCTTACCTGGGAACTGGAGGGCAAAGTAATTATTGTAAAACCGGTGCCGGAGCAAACTATTACAGGAACAGTAAAGGACAGTAAAGGAAATGCTTTGGAAGGTGCTTCAGTAACACTGGTGCAGCTTAAAAAAATGACAGCTACTGATGAAAAAGGAAATTTTATTTTCAAAGAAATTCCTGCAGGATTTTATACCCTTGAAATCACGATGATAGGTTTTGATAAACTGTCGAATGAGATTTATCTCGGCAATGTTCCTTTCCATATCAACCTCACCCTCGAAGTAAATGTGCAATCAGAATAAGATGTGATTGTATACACAGGCTATCAAACCATTTCCAGGGAAAGAAGTACCGGTGCATTTGCCAAGCCGGATATGCAGATCTTTACCGAGCGTCCGGGAAGCATGAATATCTTACAAAGGCTTGACGGACTCATTCCCGGGCTTACCGTAAACAATGCTCCGGGTTCCGCACAAAATCCATTTTTGATAAGAGGACTATCAACCATCGGTGTTCCCGATCCTCAAAATCCAAATGTTTTAACAGGTACCAACAGAAATCCATTATATGTGGTTGATGGGGTGCCCATGGACGATATTTCCACCATCAACCCACATGATGTTGCAGACATTACGGTTCTAAAAGATGCTACCGCATCATCAATATGGGGGGCAAGGGCATCGAATGGAGTAATTGTTGTTGTAACCAAAAAGGGAAACAACAATGCTGATTTGAATGTGAATTATGATGGATCTGTAAGTTTCCAGGGCCGTCCTGATGCGGATTATATGCCGGTGCTGGACAGCCGTGATTTTATTACATCGGCAACAGAGATCTTTAACCTGCAGGATGCATTCAATCCAACCAGGTATGCCCAGGTGTATCAATGGAATAATATTTCAAGGTATCAGAGTATTACAAATACAGGAGTGGCCCCGCATGAGGCCATTTTATATGCAGGATATCTCGGCAGAACCTCCGCATCACAAACCCAGGCAAGCCTCGACAGTTTATCGGCACTCAGTAACCGCAGCCAGATCAATGACCTCTGGTACCGCAACGCATTATTATCAAGCCATACTGTATCTGCATCAAGTGGTGGGAAGGTCCATTCTTTTTATGGATCATTTACCTATACCAATGCCACTTCCAACCGGCCAAAAGAACAGGACAATTTCTTTAAACTTAATTTCCGTCAGGACCTGAGATTCAATGACAGGCTGCAAATGTTTTTGATCACGGATCTGTCCAACTCCATAGTTAATAACAAAAGAAATATTGCTGTTGACAACAGGTTCTATCCTTACCAGCTTTTCCAGGACCAGTCAGGTAATAACCTGTCCATGCCTTACATGAGGTACCTGAGCGATTCGGTACGGAATGTTTTCCAGGACCGGAGCCGCATCAATCTTGATTACAATCCATTGAATGAAGTGGATCTTGGTTACACAAAAACAGATGCTTTATTGAACAGGATCATATCCGGAGTTACGTTGAGGATACTGGACGGATTGAAATTTGAAGGTACTTATGGCTATATAAAAGGTAACAGGAAAATTACATCCTTCGATAATGAACAAAGCTATCTGGTGAGGAGCGAACTGGTACAGTTTACCATTGCACCCAATACTTCCGTTACTCCACAATATGCACTGCCGGATAAAGGCGGAAGATATAGCGCAGGGCAACAGACACAACGCAACTGGACAGTTAGAAACCAGCTGGTTTATGATAAGCTATGGAATGGTGGTGATCACAGGCTTACGCTACTGGCAGGCCAGGAGAGCCAGGAACATCTGTTGGTATTTAACAGCAGTACCGTACGTGGATACAATCCTTTATTGCAAACTTTCGGCGCCATAGATTATCAGGGTCTCAGAACCGGTTTAGCCGGAACAGTGATGCCGAATAATGGATCCAGGAGTATATTGATAAACGATGCTTTTGTAAGCAGTGAAAGCCAGATCCGTTTCAGATCCTATTATGCAAATGGCGCTTACACACTTAATAATAAATATTCTTTTAACGCCAGTTGGAGGATAGATGGAAGTAATTTATTTGGAATAGATAAATCTGCCCAGAATAAACCTGTGTGGAGTGTGGGTGCAAAATGGAATGTAAGGGATGAAAAGTTTTTATCTTCTCTTGATTGGGTTGATGACCTGGCCATAAGAGCAACCTATGGCATTACAGGTAATGCACCCATACCAGGCACCGCATCTTCTCAGGATGTATTGAATCCTGTTACGGGAACTACACTGCCAGGAGGCAGGGGGCTTACCATAGCAACCGCCGCCAATCCCAAACTTACCTGGGAAAGCACCAGAACAATAAATGTTGGAATTGATTTCGCCATTTTAAATTCAAGGATCGAAGGTGCAATTGATGTGTATAAAAAGACGACCGATAACCTTCTGGGAGAATTGCCCACCAATAGTCTGACCGGTTATTCAAGCATCATTGGTAACCTGGGCACCATGGAAAATAAGGGTTTTGAAATTTCGCTTACCAGTCTCAATCTTCAAACAAAACATTTTAACTGGTCAACACAGGTAGCGCTGGCGCATAATAAGAACAAAATAGTAAGGATAAACAACCTGACACCATTAACTACAGGCTTTCAGCAGATCCAGCAAAGGTTTGCGGAAGGATATGATGCCTTTGCCCTGTTTGCCTATCAATATGCCGGTCTTGATGATAAGGGTGATCCGGTGATCATTTTACAGGACAAAACCACTTCCACTGCAAGAAATATTACCCAGCCTGATGATGTGATCTTCCAGGGCACTTACCAGCCGGTATGGAGCGGGGGAATTACAAACAGGTTCAACTACAAAAGCTTCCGCGTGATAGTAAATGCGGTTTTGAATCTTGGACATGTTATGCGCAGGGATGTAAATCAGTTTTATACAGGTCGTCTCACCCACAATAATTTCGCAACCGGAGGGTTTACAACAGGAAATTTACATTCCGAATTTGTGAACAGGTGGAAACAACCGGGCGATGAACAGATTACCAATATCCCATCGTATGTTATTAATTCTTCCACAAGCAATACGCGCAGGGACATAGGGTATTACCAATATGCTGACATCAATGTAGTAAGCGCTTCATTTATAAAGCTGCGTGACATTACCCTCTCTTATACAATTCCCCAGGCGCTGAGTAATAAATTGAATGCAAAATATATAGATGTCAGGTTGCAGGCTGGAAATATCATGCTTTGGAAGGCTAACGATTTTGATATCGATCCCGAATTCCATGATGCGTTCATGGGCGTTCGGAGCATTCGCTCACACCAGCATACACTGACATTTGGTATTCATGTTAATTTTTAAAGACAACACCATGCAATCAACATATTCAAATAGATTTTTGTTCACCCTGCCGCTTGTGATCCTGTTTTTATTCCAGTCGGCTTCCTGCAAAAAAAGTTTCCTGGAGATCACACCCAAGGGAAAACTGATCGCCCAAAATGTATCGGATTATGACCTGTTACTTAATAATAATGGTTTATTGAATACAGGTGGAGCAAACGCCCAGGTATTTTTGGGCGACGAAGTGGCGGCGGCACAGCCTTATTTCTCAGCGGCAGAACCCCGCACGCAGCGTTTGTTCAAATGGGAAGGGATGATCTATGAGAGTGATCAGAACGCTCCTGAAACCGGATCACTTTTAAGTCAGTTGTATACTTATAATAAGATCATTAATGAGGTGATGGATGCTTCGGAAGGAACAGAACAGCAAAAGCTGTCCATCCGGGCAGAGGCCATGGCCGGACGTGCCTGGGTGAATTTCATGCTGATCAATTATTTCGGCAAGCCATATTCAGCTGCCACCGCCTCCACGGATCCTGGATTCCCCATCATTAAACAGGCAGATGTTTCTGCCAATGAATTTGAAAGGGCTTCGGTGCAGGCTGTATATGACCAGATCGTAACAGACCTCACAACTGCAATTCCTGATCTGCCGGCAAAAACACAGTACAGGCTCCGCATGTCAAAAGCAGCAGGACAGGCTTTGTTGGGAAAAGTGTATGTGTTCATGGGCAAATTTGCTGAAGCACTTCCTTTGCTGGATGGGGCGCTTACCACCATTCAGTCATCTGCCATTCCTGTTAATCTGATAGATTACAATACGGCATTTGCTCCGGGCGGTATGTTTTTACCCGTAAGTATTTTCGGTCCAACCACTCCGGTGATCGGTGATGATCCTCAAACGATCTATGCCCGCCAGTTCTCAAATTTCTGGATCACTTCTTCGGAACTTGTGATTTCACCGGCAACGGTTTCTCTTTATAATGCGTCTGACCTAAGACTCATGTTCTTTACAAATACGCCATTCCCCTTTGGACCTTCATACCAAAGCGGGTTATTAAGGAGAATGGGACCATTGACCACAAGTTATGGCGTGGTATTGCCAGACCTGATCCTGCTGAGAGCGGAATGCCGTGTCAGGTTGAACAACCTGGCGGGAGCTGTTTCAGATCTTGAATTTTTGCGCCGGAACAGAATGCCCCCTGCCGATGCAGCGGTTCCTGCAAGCATAAGCGGCCAGCAACTTTCGCTGCTGGAGTTTGTTATGGAAGAACGTATCCGCGAATTTGCAAGCCAGGGTTTCCGCTGGTTTGATATGAGGAGGCTTTCAGTAGATCCGTTATTTGGTTCGGCAACATATACGCATCAGATCTATAATGAAGATGGTTCGGTACAGGAGTTTACGTTACCTGTAGAAAGGCTGGTGTTGAAAATACCTTCCAAAATACTTCTTGAAAATCCAGGCATGGAGGATAATCCATGATTGTAAAAACAATTAAAAAAAATAGTATGCATCGTATAAAAGTTTTTTTTCTCTGTATATCCATGGGCTTCTTTTTTTGTGTTAATGCCCAGAATAAAGATTCGCTGATGCAGGAAATCAGGTCCCTTGCAAAAGAAACAGATCCCGCTATAAGCCTTTTTAAAATGAATGAGATGATCGATAAGTATCATCTGCATAAGGCTAAGGATGCTGAGACCATTGATATGCTGAAAGGCATTGTAGCCATGGATTATGTAGAAGCAGGAAAATATAAGGAGTTTGACAGGATGATATCTTCCATGGCCAATAAATTCAACCAGACATCTTATTTGAATATGGCTGCATCCTCGATGATGAAAGAGGATAATGACCTTAAAAAAGCGGAATCGTTAGCAAAACAAACCCTTTATCTTTATTTATCCATCAAAGATGATCCGGATGCAAGGCCTGCTGATTTTCCCGAAGCGGACTGGAAACGGTTTATGAAATTTGCATTTTATCCTTATAACGATACTTATGCAAGGGCGCTGTATGAACTGGGAAAATACAAGGAGGCCCTGCACTACCAGGAAAAGGCTTTCGATGAATCACCGGAAAAAGGTATGCCTGCTTCTGTTGAGCGGTTTGCCAATTTACTTGTACACAATAACCAGTCAGATAAAGCCTATTCATTGCTCCTGGAAATGGCCAAGACCGGAAAATCCAACGAGGGGATGAATCGTCTTTTGAAAGAATTGTATATGAAAAAGGGAGGCAGTGAAACAGCATTTGATGCATTTTTTACCGACCTGCAAAAAAA
>CBIHLW010000115.1:0-8079 GCA_966210755.1 uncultured bacterium | reverse complement strand
ATACCTTACCTGCCTCATACCAGTCTTTCCTTCAGCGCCTTGGCAACCGCTTCAGATTTGGAGTTGATGTGTAGTTTCTTATAAATATTATTTATGTGTGAACGAACCGTACCAATACTGATATCGCAATGGTCTGCGATCATTTTATAACTGTCGCCGTTCACCAGGCATTTTAATATGGTGAGTTCTCTTTGCGACAGTGTATATTCATTTGATTCAGGGGCTTTCTGGTTGAAATAAGAGATCACTTTTTTAACTATGGAAGCACTCATGGAAGCGCCGCCTTCCTGAACTTCAATAATGGCTTCCAGTATTTTTGACGGGGCGGTTTTTTTTAAGAGATAGCCGGTAGCGCCGGCAAGTATTGCATCGAAGATCTTCTGATCATCTTCGTACACAGTCAGGATCAATACATGTACATGAGGAAATCTTGACTTCACTTCACCGGTTGCTTTTATTCCGTTTAGCCCGGGCATATCAATATCCATCAGTATCACATCGGGTTGATTGGTTTCAATAGACGCAAGGATATTTACAGCAGTAGCATGAGACGCCACTACTTCAAATTCAGGTGTATCATCAATGAACTGATGAAGACTTTCGCGGAAAACATCATTATCCTCGCATAAGGCAACCTTGATCTTTCTCATAAAGGGAAGGTACTGGTTTAATAATGCGGCACAATCATATATTCATCTTATTGAAGCCATAAAATATACCTGTGTGCCGGTGGCTTCAGATTCAACTTTTACTTTACCGCCCACCGCTTCAGCACGTGCTAACATATTATTCAGGCCATTCCGCCTCGATCCTGAATCTACTACAAACCCTTTTCCATTGTCCTCTATATACATAATGAATTGATGACCGGCCTGAATGGAAATTTTTACATGACTGGCTCCGGAATGTTTTAATATATTGTAAATAGCTTCTTTGTAAACAAGGAACACATTCCTTCTTACATCCATAGGAAGTGGCTGGTCATAATTTCCATTTATTTCAAAGCTGAAACTGATATTTCCCGCTTCAAGCAGCGGAATGGCAAATTCTCTCATTCTGATCATGAGATCATTAAACCGGTCTTTGTCCGGATTGATGGACCACACAATATCATCCATGGCTTCAAGGGTGTGTTCGGCAGATTCTCCAATTTTTTGAAAAATGGGGCTTATCCCTTCTGTTCCTGAAATATTTTTGTCAATTTTTCTTGCTGCAGTTTTACTAAGGATATTGATGCTTCCCAGTGTTGATCCAATATCATCATGAAGGTCGCGGGCAATATTCAGTCTTAGCTTTTCAATTTTATAGCGTTGTTTCAACCGTTGTATGCGCACCAGATAAAGAATAAACAAAGCCATGGTAATGCATAAAAAGATAAACCACGAACTTTTGTAAAATGGCCTTACTATTTCAAATGAAAAACCTGCCGGTTCTTTACTCCACTGGCCTTTTGAATTTTTGGCCATTACTTTGAAAGTGTATTTACCGGGAGCAAGCGATGCATAATTCACACTGTTGCTGGTTACGGGTCCGCTCCAGTTTTTATTATGTCCTTCAAGTATGTATTTGTAGCTGATGTTTTTTTCATCAATGAAGCTGGCACCTGCAAATTCGAATCTGATAGAATTCTGACTATAGTTATACTTAGCCGGCTGTATTAAATTAAAAGCTGAGGTGTCCGGGTGGCCGGCAACATCCACAGCGGTAATATTTACGAGGGGAGGAGCAGTAGCAGATGAACCATTGATCTTCATCCGGGTAAGTCCCTGTGCGGTTAATGCCCAAATCACATCATTCCGGGCATCTACAGCAATACTGAAAACCTCAGCATTCAGCAATCCATCGCTTGTATTATAATGCGTCCACTTCTGAGTTTGATGGTGATACCTGTAAATGCCATTGCAGGTAGCAAACCATACGGCCTTATTGTTTTCTGCTGCAATATCAGTTACCCTGGTACAGGTAATTCCTGAGGCCTCGTTACAATCAATAACTTCCAGTTCATTTCCCTTCATCACCAGTTTATAGATTCCGCCGAACCTGGTTCCAACCCAAAGGTTATTTTTTTCATCAAATAAAATGCTCCGGATGTAAAAGTCTTTCAATCCATCCTTTCCCGTAACAGACCGGCCTTCTTTATACTTTAAACTACCATCTGCCTGATATTCATATTTTATTTCCAGAACGCCGGCAGAATTCATCCCAACCCACAAAGATTTGCTGGCCTCATCAATAGTGATGCAATTAATAAATGCCGGATCTCCATTTTCGTTTAAAGGATGATATGTATCCAGAAGACGGGTTCCTCTGAAATGAAAAATACCACCAGCTCCAGCCACCCATATATTGCCTTTGCTATCTTCAACCAGGCTGCTGGCTTTTATAATCTGATTTTTTTGTTTTGTCAGATCCTTTACATTTTCAATGCTCCTGTTATTGAGGGTTGCCGTTAATAATCCCTGATGCCAGAATCCAAGCCAGATGTTTTCCTGCCTGTCAATATGTATCAATCCATAATAATTAGGAATGTTTTTGTGGAAGGTTTTTTTCTGAATGCCTGACTCACTAACTATGTAAAGGGATTTTGAATTATTCACCCACAATAAGGAATCAGGTGCAATATGCAGATCACCTCCACCGGCCGCCAGTTCATCAAACAAATAGGTCTGGCTGTTGAAATTGGAAACCTTAACGATGCCAGGTTCATTGGATATCCAGACATTATTTTCCCTGTCTGCAAAAACAGCACTTATATCAGTATGCAGGTCCAGGGGTAGCGGGTATTGTTGAATATTCCGGTCATTAATATGAGTTAATCCATCTGCATAGTTTATTGCCCAGATACCATTGGATAAATTTCCAGAAAAGCCAACCGGCTTAAGGTTATCTGAACTCCATATTTCATTTACTCCGGTAAGCATACCGTTTTTTGAACCGGAGGCCGATTCAATCCAACTTTTTTTACCGTTCGTATGACAAAACCAGACCTTTCCCTGATCGTCTTTTAACAGGGAAAAAATATTTTCATCTTTATAATAAACTGAAGAACTGGTATATGGGGGTGGTATTAAATAAAGTCCGTTTGAGGTTCCCGCCCAAACAGTATTATACCTGTCCTTTATTATTTTGGTGGGTGTATTTCCATTTTTCAGTTGTAAGCTGAACAACTTTGTAAAAACACCATTGTTGAACCGGTAAATGCATCCGGCATTATTGGCAAGTAAAATACTTCCATTGCCTTCATCATACATGCACATGAATTCATTTTCCAAAATAGAATCCCTGCCATTAATGAAATAGGCTTTAGTCAGGCCATTATCATATTCAGCCAGCCCACCACCAAAAAGAAATCCGGCATAGATCTTTCCATTGGCTGGCAGGATACAATTGACATATTTATTTTTTTGCCGGGGAGGCAGATCAATTTTTTTAAACCCGGTTGCGTCATACCTGCAAATCCCAAAATAGCTGCCAAACCACATAAACCCTTTATCGTCCTGGGCAATTGCCGTGATCCGGTCGGAGATCAGGCCATCTTTTGAAGTATATTTTCTATATGGCAGGTGTTGTGAGAATGAAAGAACAGAGATGACCAGTAAATATAAAAGGAAGGCGGATCTCCGGATCATTGCAATCAGTTTGTACTTATCTAAATATAATAAAACCCCGCTTCTTTAAACCACCGAACTTTTTTACCTTGAATCATGGATATTGAAACACTAAGAAAGATCTGCCTGTCCCTGCCGGCGGTTACCGAAGATGTTAAATGGGACCATGATCTTGTTTTTTCCGTTGGTGGTAAAATGTTTTGTGTCTGTTCACTTGAGCCCCCATTTACCTGTTCCTTTAAAGTAACAGATGAATTGTTCAGCGAATTAAGCAACCGTGTGGGATTTAAGCCAGCTCCCTATATGGCGAGGGCAAAATGGGTGATGGTAGAAAATTCATCCGGGATCAACAGATCTGATTGGATAAGCTATGTCAGGAACAGCTATGAACTGGTAAAGCAAAAACTTACCAGGAAATCAAGACTTGAACTTGGTATCCGGTAAAATGACGCGCATTCATGTAAACAATTTTATAAGATTTTAAATTTTTTTTATGCAACTAACCAACATCATTCGATCCGTTTCCGTTTTATGTATGGCCGGAATTCTTTTAACCGCATGTAATTCCAATGACTCAGAATCATCTTCCAGTGCAGGACCTGATAGTTCAACAGCTTCTGGAAAAGTAAAAAATGAGGCACCATCGGGAGAAATGAATAAGATCGTAACCGACGTTTGTGACTGCATAAGTAAGATGGAAGATGAACTGAGCGCCAAATCAAAAAAGATATTTGTGGATGCGTCCAAAACCAGTGATCCCCAATCATCCATTCAGCAACAATTGATGGCTATGGAGCCTGAGGAAAGAATGGAAATAGCGGAAGACTTCAGGAGTTTTGAAAATTCACCCGCGCAGAATTGTTTTAAGGATCTTGAAAAGAAATATCCTGAAATGCAAGAGGATAATGAGGAAAAGAAAAGGGAATTGATCAAAAAGGTGCAGGATAATTGCAGTGAGTTTGCAGCTGCACTGATCAAAATGGGGCAGGATGCGGAAGCAGCCAGTAAAAACTGAGTCAAAAGCAACAATTCTTTCCCGGGATGGATTTTTCCAGCTAAATTCTCTTATATGGCTATGTTAAATGCCTTCCTTTTCACTAAGTTATACGGTGCAAATCTGTTACCTTCGCACCTCCCAAAACGGGGCATCAGAACATGAAGAATATCAGGAATTTTTGCATCATTGCGCATATTGACCATGGAAAATCCACCCTGGCTGACCGGTTACTGCAAACAACCAATACGATCAGTGAGCGAGAAATGATGGACCAGGTGCTGGATGATATGGACCTGGAAAGGGAAAAAGGCATTACCATTAAAAGCCACGCCATCCAGATCAAATACCATCAGCGTGGAGAAGATTATGTATTAAACCTTATTGATACGCCCGGTCATGTGGATTTCAGCTATGAAGTGAGCCGCGCACTGGCAGCCTGTGAGGGCGCTTTATTACTGGTTGATGCAACCCAGGGTATTCAGGCACAAACCATCTCCAATCTGTATCTGGCTATTGAAAATGACCTTGAGATCATTCCTGTTATCAATAAGATTGATATGGATGGCGCCATGATAGAAGAGGTAAAGGACCAGATCATTGAACTTATTGGATGTAAACCAGACGATATTCTTTTAGCAAGCGGCAGAACCGGTATTGGTGTTGAAGGAATACTGGAAGCCATTGTTGAACGTATACCTGCACCCAAAGGCAATCCCCAGGCTCCTTTGCAGGCACTGATCTTCGACAGTGTATTCAATAGTTTCCGGGGCATCATTGTTTATTACAGGATATTAAATGGTTCATTGAAAAAAGGCGACAAGGTAAAATTTGTTTCCACCAACCAGGAATATGAAGCGGATGAAGTAGGCATACTCAAACTTGGACTGGAGCCCAAAAAAGAAGTGTTTGCAGGTGATGTGGGTTATATTATTACCGGGATAAAGAATGCCAAAGAAGTGAAGGTGGGCGATACCATCACCAATGCCCTGAATCCCACACAGGAGATCATTAAAGGATTCCAGGAAGTGAAGCCAATGGTATTTGCCGGAATATTTCCGGTGAACACTGATGAATTTGAAGAACTGCGTGACTGCATGGACAAGCTTCAGCTGAATGATGCTTCTCTCACTTTTGAACTTGAAACATCGCAGGCCCTTGGTTTTGGTTTCCGTTGCGGATTCCTGGGACTGCTTCATATGGAGATCATCCAGGAAAGGCTGGAGCGTGAATTTAACCAGACCGTAATTACTACGGTTCCCAACGTTAGTTTCATTGCTTATACCACAAAGGGTGAGAAAGTGATCGTAAACAATCCAACACAAATGCCCGACCCGGTAAAGATCGACAGGATTGAAGAACCCTATATCAAAGCACAGATCATTACAAAACCTGAATACATCGGTAATATCATGACCCTTTGTCTCGGCAAGCGCGGAATACTGATCAACCAGAGTTATCTGACACCAACAAGGGTTGAGTTGGGTTTTGAAATGCCATTGACTGAGATCGTATTTGATTTCTATGATAAGTTGAAATCACAAACCAGGGGTTATGCGTCCTTTGACTATCATCCCATTGGTTACAGGGATGCTGATATTGTGAAGATGGATATTCTTTTGAATGGTGACAAGGTAGATGCGCTGAGTGCCCTGATACATAGAAGTAAGGGACAGGAATTTGGGCGTAAGCTTTGTGAAAAATTAAAAGAGCTGGTACCACGCCAGCAATTTCAGATAGCCATACAGGCTGCAATAGGTGCAAAGATCCTGGCCAGGGAAACTATTTCCGCCATGCGAAAAGATGTTACAGCCAAATGTTATGGTGGTGATATCAGCCGTAAAAGAAAACTTCTGGAAAAACAAAAGGAAGGAAAGAAACGCATGCGTCAGATAGGAAATGTGGAAGTGCCCCAGGAAGCCTTTCTCGCAGTATTGAAGCTGGATGATTAAATTGTTGGTTAGTTGCCTGATCAGCTTACCATTCAGCTGATCAAGCCTGCCCACAAAGGATAAATATCCGACGGAGAAAAACGTTTTATGTTCTCGAATGCCCGGGCACCCATCTCTTTCCTGCGTTCTTCGTTATCCATTAATTCAATAATAGCATTTGAGATCGCTTCAGTGTTTTCTGTTTCTATCAGTATACCATCAACCTGATTGTTTATAATATAGGATGGTCCGGTAGCACAGTCAAAGGATATGCAGGGAAGGCCATAAGACATGGCTTCGAGCAATACCATGGGAAAACATTCAGATCTTGACAGCATTATATAAATTGATGAAGCTTCGTAGGCCTCTTCAAGTTGTGGAGTAACCGGTTCGAGTATCCTGACCTGTTTGTCCAGTCCTTTAAGGTTTAGGCTTCTTTGTAAGCTTTCTTTCTCTACACCAGAACCAATTATATGCCATTGCCAGTCCTTGTTATTTTCAAATATTTTTTCTGCTATGCCGGGAATGAGGTCAGTTCCTTTTCTTTCAATCAGCCACCCAACCGTGAGGAGTATTTTTTTGTTAAGTAATGCCTGATGCCCGGGAGCAATAAAATTAGGGATGACCTTAGTTCTGCATCCCATTTTCTTAAAGAGCCCGGCCTCCGTTTCATTTAAACATATTACGGCAGTTAAAGAAGGATATATCTTTTTAAATAAATAATTCCAGAAACCGCTTTTCGTCCACCAGTGGAAATGGTGATGCTCCCATGCAAATATCTTTTTGTTACTCATGCCAGCCGCCAGCCATGCTGCTATACTAAAAATATAATCAGTGGAGATGATCGTTTTTGCCTCTGACTCCAACAATATTTTTCTCAACTTTCTGATATGGGTCCTGAATGCCAGCTTCCTGGTGAGGGGATTTCCTTTGGATGTCAATCCAAAATGCAGGGCATACTGGCGAATTTTTATATGCTCGTTTATCTCATAAAATGATTCAATGGTTTCATCAAGAATTATAATGGAAACGGAATGTCCATTTAACTGTAACAAATTGGCCGTATTGATGATAGCCCTTTCCGTCCCCCCCGGAAGGTCGATCCTTGAACATAAAAAAACAACTGAATTTGCATTTTCCATGATGAATAGTATGTTTCAGTTATTGTTTGATCTCTTTCATAAAACCGGCAATGCGCATTGTAATTTTCCTGAACAAGTTCTCTTCCGGCGGTTCCCATGGAAAGCCGCAACTTCTCATCATTAAATAAAGATTCAAAAGCTTCCAGCCATTCCTTTTCATGATTAGCAGACAATCCTGTACCCGGTTCAAGTAATTTATTATTGACCCCGACAGGACTGGCTACAACAGCCTTACCACAGGCCATATACTGTATCAGCTTAAATCCGCATTTCCCCCGTGTCCATTCATCATCAGTAAGTGGCATAATGCCTATTGAAAACTTATTGATCATTTCATTCTCCGTTTCCGGATTCCATTTGGAAAACACAACCTTATTGCTGAATTTTATTTCAGCCGGCATTTC
>CBIHLW010000114.1:0-8159 GCA_966210755.1 uncultured bacterium | reverse complement strand
CATATGAAATATACATTTCTTCTTATTTCAATTTTTTTTCTTTCCTGTAATGACAGTGCTGTATCAGGTGAAGGAAGTGACACAACTTTGAACAAGCCTGCTTCCGGGATAAGTGAAAAAGAAGAAATACCCGTTGATAATGCATCAGGATGTTTCATGAATGTAACGGGAAGGGATACACTGGTGGCCAGGCTTTACAGGGATGGAAATAAGATCAGCGGTAAACTCAGTTTTGATAACTACCAGAAAGATGGAAGCTCCGGTTCCGTGCATGGTTTTCTTGATGGCGATATAATGAAGCTCAGCTATGCATTTGCATCGGAAGGAACAAACAGTGTGATGGATGTTTTCTTTAAACTGGAAGATAGCAGCATCATACGCGGAATCGGGAAAATGGATGTGAAAGGCGATACTGCTTATTATGTAGATACTTCATCCATTCAGTATAATGGTTCGGAATTGTTTAGAATGGATTGTTCCAATGTTCCTTCCAAATATCAATAAGCTGCTTCAACTGTTACCGCTTATAAAAAAAATTGTATGATTTAACATCGGTTTAAGGCTTATTATAATCTCATTAAAAACCGATGCTGCGCTTCACCTTGCCTTACCTTTGCGATTGTTTAAACACCCGATCCTTAATTGCCTGGAGGTATTAATATCAGAATATGAAACCAGTATTTTTTGTTCTTTCCATTTGTTTGGCCCTTACTTCACTTGCTCAGGTTGAAAGAGAAGATCCACCTGCTCCAAATAATCCACAGATCAGACTGAATGAACAACGCATAGTTGGAAAGATAGTAGACAGTAAAACCAACAGGCCACTTGAGGCTGTTACCGTACAGTTATTTGCCTATTTGCCAGGAACAAACAGGGACAGCCTTGCCTCAGGAATGTTTACCCGTGCAAATGGTGATTTTAGTTTTTCCAACCTTCCGGAGGCTGACAGTTTTAGGATCGAGATCTCCGGAATTGGCTATGAGGATATGTCAAAAACCATTGTCATATCCGGGAACAACCAGCAATATTTAATGACTGACCTCGGGAATATTATGATCGATCAAATGGCTCAGGTAATGAATAATGTGGTGATAACAACTCAACGCCCGGCACTCAGGATGGGCATTGACAGGAAAATTTTTGATGTAGAAAGAAACATTACAACCACAGGTGGAACAGCCTTGGATGTTATGCGGAATATTCCTTCAGTATCGGTAGATGTGGAAGGAAATGTATTATTAAGAAATGCGCAGCCGCAAATTTTTGTTGATGGACGTCCAACCATACTTACGCCCGATCAGATCCCTGCCGACCAGATTGAAAGAATTGAGCTGATAACTAATCCATCTGCGAGATTTGATGCTTCAAGTTCTGCCGGAATCATTAATATAGTAATGAAACGTAACCGCCGTGTGGGTATTAATGGTGTTGCTTCTGTTGGCGCCGGGCATCCACAGGTGCTAAATGGTAACCTTACATTAAATGCACGGCAGGGTAAAGTGAATTTTTTTGTTAGCGGCGGCTATAACAGATCGGGTGGCAGGGCAAACGGAAGCACGTTCAGGCAGAATAAGGATAATGGAATGATTGAAAATTATTTCAACCAGTACAGCAGGAATGAAAGAAACAGAAGGTTTGCTTCTGTAAGATTTGGGTTGGATTATTTTGTTTCCAACCGCACAACTATCTCTGCAACGCAAAATATAATGGATGGTAAATTTTCCAGCGAAGAACAGCAGGACCAGGAATATTTAAACAACAGCAAAGTTTTGGAACGGTATGGGCTACGTGAGTCTTTTGGCGAAAATACTTTCAACAGATACAATACGCAGCTGAATATCATTCACCGTTTTCCGGAACAGGGAAAGGAGATCAGCGGAAATGTAAATTATAGTTATGGGAAAGGGTCTGAAGCATCCAGCATTGTGAATTCTTTTTTTCTTCCCGATGGGAGTCCTTATAGTGATCCCGCCCGTGTACGAAATGCAGGGCATAATAATAATGACCAGTATACTTTTCAGCTCGACTTCGTGGATCCTTCGGGAGAAGATGCCAAATTTGAGGCAGGCGTACGGTCGTACATAAATAAACAAAAAAGTTTCTTCTCCTCCTTCTCTGTTCAAAACGGGCAGGAAACACTTTTGCCACTGAGTAATAATTATGCGTACCGTGAAAGAGTGAATGCGGCTTATATTTCGTATTCGAATAAGATCGGAACATTTTCTTACATGACAGGGTTAAGAGCAGAAATATCAAACTTCGATGGTGAGCTTATTGACAGCGCTAAATCATTCGGATATAGTTATCCCAAAAATGCAGGCCGTTTCTTTGACGCCTTGTTTCCCAGTCTTTTTCTCACCAAACAACTGAATGATCATGTTGAATTGCAGGTGAATTATACCCGGCGCATTCGCCGTCCTAATTTCTGGCAGCTCAATCCATTTATTGATATTAACGATCCGGTGAATCTCAGGCAGGGTAATCCATTATTGCAACCTGAATTTGTAAATTCTTTTGAGTTCAATTACAGTCATGATTATACCAGCGGCAATTTTTTAGGTGTTGTGTATTACAGGAATAATATGAGGGATATCACCAGGTATAGCGATACTATCAGCACAGCATTGTACCAGCAATTGAATAACGCGGCCATCGATCCCAACGCTATAATGAATACTTTTATCAATGCACGCAGCACCAATACGGCCGGACTTGAACTAACGCTTCAGCACCGTTTTGGCGAACAGTTTGACATTGTTCCAACCATTGATATGCAATACCGGAAAGTGAATGCAGACGCCAATTCAATAGCCCTGAGTAATGAGGGTTTTAACTGGGATGCCGAATTAACCATGAATTATAAATTTCCACAACAAAAGGGATTGTTTAAAAATCTGGGATTACAACTGGTGGGTGAATATGAATCAAAAGAGGTGACAGCGCAGGGGAGGAATGCAGCGGAATACCAGGTTGATTTTGGACTGAGAAAAGAATTCCTGAAAGAAAAGAAAGCCTCCTTCAGTTTTAATATCAATGATATTTTTAACAATCATCAGTTTGGAAATATTTTTGATACCGATAATTTTTATCAGGAATCTTACAGGAGAAGAAATGTGAGAAGCTTCCGTGTAAGTTTTATATACAAATTCGGTAAGGATAATTTCAACATCTTCAGAAGAGAATCGGACAACAGGAATGATGATGATGATTAACCTCCCAAAAGAATGAAGAGGATAGCGCCAGCAGGGATGGGTGCTCATGGTGCCTTGCTTATATTCCCCTGAACTTTACTTTACAACTCAGGACGCCTGGCGCTTAAGCGTTGATCTTTAATGCAATAGGTTCTGAGTTGACCTTATCACCCGTACTTTCCCGGATTTCAACAGGCAAGCTAAAAAGAATCCTAAGAATATGATAAATGGTTAAAGGACAGTATATTATTTCCATATATTGCAAAGTTCAGTTACATCCTTTTTTGAACTAATTGTGGTGCTTTTACATGAGAAAACTATTTTTCACCTTGTTTGCATTGGTTTGCTGCAAGCTGGCTATTGCCCAGACAGATACGTCTGCATTCGGAATTTTATCCTTTATTCCACAAGCCGACTCCAATAGCTCTATCTATAATGGGATAGAACACATTGGTTATTCTTCTTCTATTGAAGGAATGGCTTATCTCAATACCATCAACTGGCAAAAGGGAACCATCGTGTACCGGGACCAGCCATACACCGGTGTTTTCCTTAAATATGACCTGGTTAAGGATGAGGTGATCCTCAGGCATTTTAATGGTTTTACCGGCGTTATACTATTCACACCCCGGATCAGTTCATTTACTATGGATGATTTAAGATTTGTGAATTTGCCTGATATTAATGGCAAAGGAGGAGGCGTTTACCAGGAGATATTAGTAGGTGCTCTTAGCCTTTATGCGAAGCATACTAAAAAGATTGATGAGATCCTGTTACCCGGCAGGGTTGAAAGGAAGATCGTTGAGAAGAATACTTTTTATATTATGAAGGATGGAATTCTTTATACGGTAAGAAATGAAAAAGATGTGATGAACCTGGTGAAGGATAAAAAAAACGAGGTAAGATCACGTTTAAAAGGCAGTGGATTAAAATACAGGAAAACCCCCGGGGCATTTCTTACCACAGTTATCAGTTATTATAACCAATTAAGCCGCTGACATGTTGCGATCTTTATTATTATTATGTGCATTCATTATAACAGGCCTGGTTGCTAAGGCACAACAACCTCTTGTTTCAGGTGAATTCAGGAACCTCACTGCAGAACAATTTTTTAAACAGGTGGAAGGGCAGACCCCTTACTTTTTTTATTATGATGCCAGGCAGCTGGACAGCCTGAGAATTAATGTATCCGTAAAGGACCAGCCTTTGGAGTCATTACTGCAGCAGGCATTCAAAAATACAGATGTGCATTTTTCAGTTGATGCCTCCAACCGTGTTTTTATTACAAGAAAAGTTCAGATCCTAACTTCCTTGCCACCCGGTTTTTTTCACAACGACCAGTCAGAAAAAACAGATAATACCGCGAAGCTGATGAATGCAATGGATGCGAAGAATGTGAAGAAGATGACATCAGAGAATAAGGTATATGAAGTGGGCGTCAAGTCAAATACATTTGGAGCAGAACAAATAGCACTTAGCGGATTTATCAGGAATGAAAAATCGGGAGAGCCGGTAATCAATGCTTCCATTTATGTTGAAAATCTTAACCTGGGGGCCTTAACAGACCAATATGGTTATTATACTTTAACGCTGCCTCCCGGTCAATACAGCCTGAATGTTCAGGGCATAGGAATGAAAGATGCCAGGTACCAGGTAATTGTATATAATGAAGGCCGCCTGGATATTGAAATGAAGGAAACGATTTCAGTATTAAAGGGTGTTGTTGTTTCTACACAGCGTCTTTCTAATATTAACAGGGTGCAGATGGGTGTTGAAAGGTTGAATATCGAATCCATAAAGAGAGTGCCCACTGTATTTGGTGAGGCTGACGTAATGCGGGTGGTACTTACTTTGCCAGGTGTAAAAACGGTTGGTGAAGCCAGTTCAGGATTTAATGTGAGGGGTGGATCGTCCGACCAGAACCTGGTATTGATGAATGGCGCCACCATTTATAATCCATCACACTTCTTTGGTATGTTCTCAGCTTTCAACCCAGAGATAGTAAAGGATATTGAATTATATAAAAGCAGCATCCCGGCAAAATATGGCGGCAGGCTTTCTTCTGTACTTGACATTGGATTAAGAGAAGGGAATAAAAAAGAATTTACCGGTTCCGCCGGTATTGGTCTGGTTACAAGCCGTTTCAATATTGAAGGTCCCATAGTTAAGGATAAAACTTCTTTTATACTTGGCGGACGAACTACATATGCCAACTGGCTCCTGAATCTTTTGCCCAATCCATATGACCGGTCGAAGGCATCATTTAATGATGGGAATGTAAATATCAGCCACAGGTTCAACCCCAGGAATGACCTGTTTGTTACCGGCTATTTCAGCAACGACCGTTTTAATCTCACCAGCGATACAACCTATGGATACAGCAACCGGAATGTAAATCTGAAGTGGAGACATAATTTCAGTAATAAACTGGTAGCATGGTTTTCCGGAGGGTATGATAAATACCAATACCAGGTTTACAGTGAAGGCAATAAGGTCAATGCCTATACACTTGACTTTGATATCAGCCAGTATAATTTTAAAACAGACATGACCTATAGTCTGGATGCCAGGCACAGCATTGATTTTGGGTTGAGTACTCTTAAATATTTATTACATCCGGGTTCATTCACGCCAAGGGGAAATGAGTCGTTGGTCATGCCTGATATTGTATCGCCTGAACAGGCCATTGAATCGGCGGTGTATTTATCCGACCGTTTTAACGTAACTCAGGAATTTTCCATCAATGCCGGAATACGATATTCATTATTTAACTACCTGGGTGCAAAGGATATCAATTATTATGCAGAAGGATTGCCTAAAGAAGAAGGTAATCTGGTTGAAACAAGATCCTATGGAGCCGGAAAGATCATCAATACGTATCAGGGACCAGAATGGAGGCTTTCGATGCGTTATGCGTTTTCTGAAAGTTTTTCCATAAAGGCGGCTTACAATTCACTGAGGCAATACATCCATATGTTGTCCAACACAACAGCCATTGCTCCAACGGATATCTGGAAGTTGAGCGATCCTAATATCAGGCCCCAGCAGGGCGACCAGGTATCATTAGGCTTTTATAAAAATTTCAAATCAAACGTAATCGAAACTTCGGTTGAAGTGTATTATAAAAAGCTCAGGAACTACCTTGATTATAAACCTGGTGCTACACTTGTTCTCAATCATCATATTGAAACAGATGTAATGAATACGAAAGGTAAAGCCTATGGTGCAGAAGTGATGATCAAGAAAACACAGGGCAAGCTCAATGGCTGGCTGAGTTATACCTATTCACGCATTTTGCTGCAGATGGATGATCCTTCCATCAGCACCCCTGTGAACGGAGGGAAATGGTATCCTGCCAATTACGACAAGCCGCATGAAGTAACTGCTGTGGGTAATTTTAAAGTGAACCACCGCTTCAGTCTTTCATTGAATATGACCTATAGCACCGGCCGTCCCATTACTTTACCTGTAGGCCGTTTTTATTATGGCGGTTCACAACGTGTATTGTATTCGGACAGGAATGCATACAGGATCCCTGATTATATCCGTGCCGACTTTTCACTCAATATTGATGGGAACTATAAGGTAAAACAGCGTACACACAATTCATGGACCATAGGAGTTTATAACCTTACAGGCCGGCGCAATCCTTTTTCTGTTTATTATGTAAGTGAGAATGGACTTGTAAACGGATATAAACTGTCAATATTCGGAAGCGCTATTCCATTTATAAATTTCAACATCCGGTTTTAATGTTCAGATTTTCACCAATTGTATTATTGATCTTCATCCATTCCGGGTGCAGGGATAATTATAATGCGGAACTGAAGGATCCGGATTCTTCACTATTGGTGGTTGAAGGTGTGTTGAATGCAGGTCAGGGCGCCACCGAAATCAGGTTGTCTCAAACTTCAAAACTGAATGACGCCGTACAATGGAAGCCCGTTCTTAATGCGGTACTGACCGTTGAAAGTATCAATGGCGATATTTATTCGCTTGCTGAATCCGGCAACGGCATATATATGCATAACCAATTGCCGCTTGTTTACGGAAATGAATACAGGTTAAGAATAAAAACCCAGGGTGCAAAAGAATATGTTTCTGACTATGTAGTTGCCAGAAAATCACCTGATATTGATTCAATTACCTGGAAGAAAGATATCGAAGGATTGAAAATATATGTAAGCACGCATGACGCATCGAACGATACCAGGTATTATAACTGGGATTTTGATGAAACCTGGGAAATCAGATCCTTTTTTACAGCCGAATTTGAATATATAGGTGGCACCACTATTATTGGCGCTCCTAATTATTTCCATTACAGGTGTTGGTTGTATGATAGTTCCTCAACTATTAATTTAGGCACAACAGCCCAGTTGCAGCAGGACGTTGTGAGTGAAAAACTACTTCAATTCATTCCATCTGGTTCCGATAAATTAAGTTTCAGGTACAGCATCCTCGTAAAGCAACAGGCCTTGTCGAAGGGTGCCTATGAATATCTGCAATTAATGAAGAGAACCACTGAAAATATCGGGACCATTTTTGATCCGCAGCCTACAGAATTGAGAGGGAATATCAAATGCATTACAGATCCGGCTGAAAATGTAATTGGGTATGTAAACGCTTCGGGTATTACCGAAAAAAGAGTTTTTATAACATCAGTTGAAACAGCCTGGCACTTTTTTCAGGATTGCGAGTCAATTGATGTATTTAATCATCCTGATTCTATCAGAAAATGGGTTCCTCAGTATTTACCCTGGGGTGCTCAGTATACATTGTCGGGAGCAATTGAATATTATTACATGGCTCCGGATGTATGCGTTGATTGTGAAATAAGGGGTGGTAAGCTTAATATGCCTTCCTATTGGTGAGATGAATAATCTGTTTACCGGGGATGGATGTTTAAGGATGATATAAAATGTTTAAAGTTTAATTCATAGATAAATTTCAGAATCTGATGAGAGC